>NZ_JAJEPT010000027.1:0-27539 GCF_020686995.1 Blautia fusiformis | reverse complement strand
ACATACCGCGCGAATTTATGCGATCAGCATAAATTCTGTGCATCGCGAAGCGTGTTACTGAGAACGGAGTGAACAGTGACCTTATTTGGATCTTTCGTTCGGTCATGAACTCGCTTGCCCTCATTCTGAAATTGGTATATACTTATCTTGATCAGGTAAAACTATTCATATTCGTGGTATTACACGGATCACTTCATTTTAAAAAAGAAAGGAATCTTACCTATGAAATTTATATATCCCGCAGTTTTCCGTCCCACAGAGGACAAAAAATACAATGCTTTTTTCCCGGATCTTGCCTGCTGTGAAGCCAACGGTGACACGCTGGATGATGCCATCGAAAATGCCAATGCAGCTGCATACGACTGGATCTACACAGAGCTTATGGAATTTGAGGGAAAGCTTCCTCCGGTTTCCGATGAGAGCGATCTGGAGCTTCAGGAGGGAGACGTTGTCCGCAATATCTCTGTAAATATCCGCTTCCAGGATGGCTGGGACGAATAAACTCCCATATCACAAAAACAAAGGCGACATTTAATATTATTTTAAATAAATGTCCGTGTTGAAAATGCCTGTTATGCAAAAAGCATCCGGATCGGTAATTGTCCTTTATTACCGATCCGGATGCTTTTATTATACGTTTCTTTATTGTTCATGATACTGTCTGAAAAATTTACGCAGTCCGTCCAGTGCTTTTACCAGCACTTCTGTCTCATTCTCATTCAGCTCTGCGATCACCGCTTCTGTCATCTGCCTGTGAAACTCCGCATGATGATGATATGCCATACGTCCCTTATTTGTAAGCTGGATAAATACCACACGCCGGTCCTTCTCACTTCGTTCTCTCTTCACATAGCCTTTTTTTACAAGACTGTTCATAGATGTTGTGAGGGAGCCTACAGTGATCTTAAGCTTAGCTGCAATGGAGGACATGTTCCCTCCTCCAAGGCCTACAGCCTCGATAATGTGCATATCATTGTTGGAAATATCTTTATATTTATCTGTGATGATGGCTTCCTCCTCCAGTCGGAGGATTTCATTGAACAGATTCACCAGCACGTCATTTATAACTTCCCGATTGTCCACTCTACCCGCTCCTGTTTCTCCGGAGTAAAAAGGCTTCTCCGGTTCTCTGTTTATGAAGCCATCGTAACATAAATATGGCATTTTTTCCACTGGATTTTTGCTTTGCAGGCTACAAAATCACTGCACTTATTGCTTCTACATTTTCCGGAAACGTTCATAGCGATGTTCCAGAAGCTTCTCCGACTCTTCTTCGCCATATTTCTCAAGAAAATCCGCAATTCCGTTTTCCAGATAACCTGCAATATCATTTATGTTCTCACGGCTTACAGGCTCTGCTTCCGGGATCACATGCTCGATCAACCCCATCTGGTAAAGGTCTGCAGATGTGAGCTTCATCACTGCTGCTGCTTCCTTCGCCTTTTTGCTGTCTTTCCAGAGAATGGAGGCAAAGCCCTCCGGGGACAGGATGGAATAAACGGAATGCTCCAGCATCCATACCTCATCTGCCACAGCCAGGGCAAGGGCACCTCCGCTTCCACCTTCACCGATCACAACGGAAAGCACCGGCACTGTGAGACCTGCCAGTGTATAGAGATTTTTAGCAATGGCTTCACCCTGTCCACGTTCCTCTGCTTCTAACCCGCAGAATGCACCTGGTGTATCTACAAGACAGATCACCGGACGGTGAAATTTCTCTGCCTGCTGCATCAGACGCAGGGATTTCCAGTACCCCTCCGGAGAAACCATTCCGAAATTCCGGACAATGTTTTCCTTTGTACCCTCTCCTTTTTCCTGTGCAAGAACAGTTACCGGCTGTCCGTGGAAAAGTGCCACACCACCGATTACTGCCGGATCATCACCACAGTGACGGTCTCCGTGAAATTCCATGAAATCGTCAAAAAGTGCTTCGATGTAATCCTTTCCTGTAGGGCGTGTTTTGGCTCTGGCAAGCTGGACATGTTCCCAGGGAGTGAAATCTCCGGATGGGGCGAAGTCCGGCCAGATCGTATTATCTTCCTCAACAGTTTCCATTGATTCCTTATTGTCAGGATTGAGACTGTTTTTAATGTCTGTATTATCGGACTGTACATTATTCAGGATTTTATTCTGATGCAATCTCAGAATATCTGCCAATACGATCCTCTGCTCCTCACGCTTTACGATCTTGTCCACAAAGCCGTGTTCCAGAAGAAATTCAGCTCTCTGGAAGCCTTTGGGAAGCTTTTGCCCGATGGTCTGTTCGATCACTCTGGGACCAGCAAAACCGATCAGCGCTTTCGGCTCTGCCAGGATAATATCTCCCAGCATGGCAAAGCTTGCAGTCACGCCGCCTGTTGTCGGGTCTGTGAGGACCGGCACATAAAGAAGTCCGGCATCGCTGTGCTTCCGAATTGCCATACTGGTTTTTGCCATCTGCATCAGAGATACCAGGCCCTCCTGCATTCTGGCACCGCCGGAACAGATATAGAGGATTACCGGCAGTTTCTCCTCTGTGGCACGTTCAAAAGCCCGGGTGATCTTTTCTCCCACGACTTCTCCCATACTGGACATCATGAAACGGCAGTCACAGACACCAAGTGCCACAGGTGTCCCTTTTATAGTACACTTTCCGGTAACTACAGCCTCATCAAGCCCTGTCTTTTCACGAAGCCCCTGAAGCTTTTCTTCATAGCCTCTGTACTGAAGGGGATTCCGTTCTTCCATGTGAGCATCCCACTCCACAAAGCTCTTTCTGTCTGCGATCATTTTGATTCGACGGTAAGCGGGTACATGGAAATAATTTCCGCAGTGGGGACAGATGTATTGATTCTGCTTTACCTCGTCTACAAAAACCGCCGCTTTGCAGGCGTTGCATTTACGCATCAGGTTATTCGGCACCTCCGGAGTGTTTTCCTGTTCCTCACCCCGGATATCCCTGACTGTTTTTTTGAACATGTGCTTAATTCTCATTGATCTTCACTCCCGCAATGATATGGCTGGCAAGAAAGCCAGTGTCAAAGTTTCCGGACTGATAATCCTCATCTTTCAGGATTTCGTACTGATAGTCAATATTTGTATCGATTCCGTCAATGATCACCTCACCAAGAGCGCTCTGCATTTTTGCAATGGCTTCTTTCCGGTTACCTGCATGAACGATCAACTTCGCAAGCATGGAATCATAATAAGGCGGGATCTTACAGCCGTTATACACACAGGTATCCACACGGATCCCGTTTCCTCCCGGAAAATGCGCTCCCTGGATAGTTCCCGGCGAAGGACGAAAATTTTTCTGAGGATTTTCAGCATTGATCCTGCACTCAATGGCATGTCCCTGGATCCGGACATCCTCCTGAGCAATCTCAAGAGGCATTCCGGAAGCGATCTTCAGCTGCTCCTTTACAAGATCGATCCCTGTCACCCACTCTGTCACCGGATGCTCCACCTGAATCCTTGTATTCATTTCCATAAACCAGAATTTTCCATCCGGTTCCAGAAGAAATTCGATCGTTCCCGCATTTACATAACCGGCTGCTTTCGCCGCCGTCACCGCCGCATGGCCCATTTTTTCTCTTAATTCCGGAGAAACTGCAGCACTTGGAGATTCCTCGATCATCTTCTGATGATTCCTCTGGATGGAGCAGTCACGCTCTCCCAGATGGATCACATTTCCGAAGCTGTCTGCAAGGATCTGAAACTCAATATGTCTCGGATTTACCACAAAATGTTCAATATACATAGTACCGTCGCCAAAAGCGATCTCAGACTCTTTTCTGGCAGTTGCATAGGCTTCTGGAAATTCCTCCGGTGTATTTGCCACACGCATGCCTTTTCCGCCGCCACCAAGAGCTGCCTTGATGATCACCGGATAACCGATCCTCTCGGCTTCCTTAAGACCGGTTTCAATATCCTCCACATCCCCTTCGCTGCCCGGAACTACCGGAACACCAGCTGCGATCATAGTGCTTCTTGCAATTTTTTTGTTGCCAAGCATGCGGATGACCTTTGATGGCGGACCCACAAATGTGATCCCGCATTTTTCACAGAGCTCCGCAAATCTGGCATTTTCAGAAAGAAAGCCAAATCCCGGATGAATGGCATCCGCACCGGAAACCATGGTTGCGCTGATGATCTGTTCCATATTCAGATAACTCTGTGCAGATGGCCCCGGTCCGATACAAATTGCTTCGTCCGCCAGCTGTGTGTGAAGGCTTTCCTCATCTGCCTCAGAATAAACCGCCACTGTGGCAATTCCCATTTCTCTGCAGGCACGGATAATACGCACCGCGATCTCGCCTCTGTTGGCGATCAGTAACTTTCGAATCATACAATCACCTTACCCGATCATAAATGTAAGCTCTGCCTCTACGGCAACCTCTCCATCCACAGATGCCACTGCAGAACCAATGCCTACAGGACCCTTTCTGCGGATGATCTTTGTTTCAAGACGGAGCTTGTCTCCCGGAGCTACCTTTCTGCGGAATTTACACTTGTTGATGCCTCCGAAATAAGCGGTTTTTCCCTTCATATCCTCCAGGGAAAGAATGGCTACCGCACCCACCTGTGCCAGCGCTTCTACCATCAGAACACCCGGCATTACCGGCTCCTGGGGAAAATGTCCCCGAAAAAAATCCTCGCGGAAGGTCACACATTTATATCCGACAGCAAATTCACCCGGCTCATAATCTTCAATATAGTCCACAAGCAGAAACGGATGTCTGTGTGGAATGATCTCCTCGATCTGTTTTACATCAAGATGCTTCATTCTCTGTCCTCCTGTAAAATCCCGGAGAAAACCACCGATTACATAATCTGCATTCTTTTTCCCCGGAATACTCTCTCTTATTCTCTGATTCTGATCTGAAGGTACTTATCGGATACGGAAAAGCTTCTGACCGTATTCTACCGGCTGTCCGTTCTCCACATAGATTTCTGCGATCTCGCCGTCAAAATCGCTTTCGATCTCATTCATCAGCTTCATAGCTTCCACAATTGCAAGAACCTGGCCTTTTTTTACCTTGTCTCCCACCTGAACGTAAGGCGGAAGATCCTGGGACGGTGCAGCATAGAAGGTTCCTACCAGCGGAGATGTTACCAGGCTGCCTGTCTGATCTTCCCCGCTCTGTGGTGCGGCTTCCGACTGCTCAGTACCTTTCACTCCCTGTGCTTCTGCCACAGTTTTTCCTGTCACTGCCATTTCATCTGTTGAAACCGGCACCACAGGATCTTTGCCTGCCGCCGGTGCTGTATTCACTGCCCTGCGGACTTTTCCACCGGTCATTCCTGCTGCCGGAATGTTTTCCACAGTTTCCCCCATAACACCCTGGATGATCTGCGGCTTTCCGTGTTCCATACTTAAGGTCAGATCTGCTGTCTCATATGTAAAGGCAGTAAGCTCTGATGCAGATACGTGATCGATCAGTTCAAGGATCTGGTTAAATTCCATAGGTTCAGTCCTCCTCATACTTCTTTACAAGCAATGTTCCGTTGTGTCCTCCAAAACCAAGGGAATTGCTCATTGCATAACGAACTTCCTGTTTTGCCGGAGCGCCGATCATATAGTTCAGATCAAGCTCCTCCTCTGTTTCTGTTGTTCCCACTGTCTGATGGATAAATCCGTCCAGAATGGATTTTACGCATACGATAAACTCAACAGCTCCTGCTGCGCCAAGAAGATGGCCCACCATGGATTTTGTGGAATTGATCTTTACATCCTTGGCAGCGTCCTTAAACGCAAGCTTGATAGCTCTTGTTTCAAACAGGTCATTGTGATGTGTTCCGGTTCCGTGTGCATTGATATAATCTACCTGCGCCGGTGCAACACCTGCTTCCTTCATGGCATTTTCCATAGCACGTGCGGCGCCGCTTCCGTCCTCGGCCGGAGATGTGATATGGAATGCGTCTGCAGTTGCACCGTATCCCACAACCTCTGCCAGGATATTGGCATTTCTCTTTTTGGCATGCTCCAATTCTTCCAGAACAACCACACCTGCACCCTCGCCCATTACAAAACCGCCTCTGTCTTTATCAAACGGAATGGATGCACGCAGCGGATCTTCACTTGTACTCAGTGCAGTAAGACTTGCAAAGCCCGCGATACCGATAGGGCAGACAGCTCCCTCTGTACCACCGGCGAGCATTACATCTGCATCACCATACTGAATGGCACGAAAAGCATCTCCGATGCAATGTGTTCCTGTCGCACATGCTGTTACCACGTTGGTACATTTTCCCTTTGCACCGGTAGCGATAGAAACATTTCCGGCTGCCATGTTTGTGATCATCTTCGGAACAAGAAGCGGATCCACTCTTGAAGGACCTTTTTCCATAAGCTTCTTCTCATTGGTCTCGGTAGCCTGAAGACTTCCCACACCGGAGCCGATGATAACGCCTACCATGTAAGGATCTTCCTCTTCCATCTTAAGCCCGGAATTTTCCATGGCTTCCAGTGCAGCTGCTACAGCATACTGGGAAAAAGGCTCCATTCTTCTTGCAGTCCTTGGATCCATGCGATCCTTTGCCACAAAATCTTTAAGCTCTGCTGCCAGTGTTGCCTTGTATCCGGTCGTATCAAAACGGGTGATCGGTCCGATCCCCACCTTTCCTTCTTTTACTCCGTTCCAGAAGCTTTCCACATCATTTCCGATCGGTGTTACTGCTCCAAGTCCTGTTACTACTACTCGTCTTTTCATCAATCTATCCTCCTGACTCCGGGGAGCCTCCTTTACATTGCCATTCCGCCGTCTACGCGAAGTACCTGTCCTGTGATGTAACGTGCACCGTCTGATGCCAGAAATGCGGCTGCCTTTGCCACGTCTTCTGCTGTTCCCATGCTTCCCATGGGGATAGATGCCGCAATATTTTCTTTTACTTTGTCAGAAAGCACGTCTGTCATGTCTGTTTTGATAAATCCCGGTGCAATGGCGTTGACCGTGATTCCTCTGGATGCCAGCTCCTTTGCCGCGGATTTTGTAAGACCGATGATCCCGGCTTTGGATGCCGCATAATTGGCCTGTCCTGCATTTCCACGAAGTCCTACCACCGATGAAAGGCTGATGATCCGTCCGCTTCTCTGCTTCAGCATCATTCTGGACACATGACGGATGCAGTTGAAGGTTCCTTTCAGATTGATGTCAACAACTCTGGAAAAATCTTCCTCACTCATTTTCATGAGAAGTCCGTCCTTCGTAACTCCGGCATTATTTACCAGAATATCAACACGTCCGTATTTCTCTGCAACGGCTTTAAAAAAAGCTTCACATGCATCAAAATCTGCCACATTGCACTGCAGGATATCTGCCTGGCCACCGGCTGTCTCGATATCTGCTTTTGTTTCCCGGGCTTTTTCTTCTGAGCCGTTATAATTGATCACTACAAGATTTCCTGCTTTTGCAAGTTCCAGGGCGATGGCTTTCCCGATTCCACGTGCACCGCCTGTTACGACTGCGATTTTTTTCTCTGACATATGAATTCCTTTCTGATGTTATGCGGTCGTCCGTGATCCGCATTTGTTACCTGGCATTTCTGTCTGCTGCCCTATGCCAACTTTACTTTTGATTCTTTATCTGTTTTTCCAATATTTATACCAGTTCCCGGCAGACCTTCTCTGCATCTTCTACGGTCTGGATGTTATATACTTTTACATTTCTGTCGATCTTTCTCATAAATCCGGCAAGGGTTCTTCCCGGTCCGATCTCAATAAATGTATCTACTCCCTGACGGATCATATTTTCCACACTCTGCTGCCAGCGCACGGAAGAAGAAATCTGTTTTTCCAGAAGTGCTTTTGTTTCCGCCGGATCTTCCACATACTCTGCGGTCACGTTTGTCACATACGGGATTTTAAGTTCATGAAGTGTGACACCCTCCAGAACCTTTCCCAGTTCTTTTCCTGCAGTGGCAAGCATTGCGGAGTGGAACGGTCCGCTGACATTTAACGGGATCACTCTTCTTCCTCCGGCTGCCTTCAGCTTTTCAGAGGCTTCCTCAACTGCTTCCGCAAGGCCTGTGATCACGATCTGGCCGGGACAGTTGTAGTTTGCAATACTTACATCTGCAATGTCTGCAAGCACTTCCTCGATCTTCTCTGTCTCCATTCCCATAACTGCTGCCATGCTTCCCTTACCTGCCGGAACTGCCTGCTCCATAAGGATTCCTCTTTTTCTCACGGTAGTAACAGCATCCTTCAGTTCCATGCCGCCGGCAGCTTCAATAGCGCAGTACTCGCCAAGGCTTAATCCTGCGGTTACATCCGGGTGAAGTCCCATCTCCTCTACCACCTTCTCCATGGCAAGACAGGTGGTGACCAGTGCAGCCTGTGTATATTCAGTCAGGTCAAGCCTGTCATTTTCTTCAAAGCAAAGTGCTTTCATATCCAAATCCAGCCACTTGCCGGCAGAGTCGAAAACATCCTTTGCTGTATCGTATTTCTCATAAAAATCTTTTCCCATTCCGGCCTTCTGTGCACCCTGGCCCGGAAAGATGAATGCTGTTTTTCCCATTTATTATTCCTCCACAAGAAAGCTGTTTTTCTTTACAGTCTCTTTTGTCTCTCTGATCAGTCTTGCCATCAGCTCCTTACAGGTCGGTACATCCTTTACCATACCTGCGATCTGTCCGGACATAACGCTTCCGGTTTTTACATCGCCATCAACAACAGCCTTCCTGAGACCACCAAGTGTCAGCATTTCCAGTTCCTCAAAGGATGCGCCTGCTGCTTCTTTCTCCAGATATTCCTTTGTCATAGGGTTTCTTAAGGTACGGACCGGATGACCTGTGGTACGGCCGGTTACTCTTGTGTCGATATCTCTGGCTTTCAGAAGGAACTGTTTGTAATTCTCATGTACGTGACATTCCTCTGTTGCCACAAATCGGGTTCCCATCTGTACGGCTTCTGCACCCAGCATAAAGGCTGCCGCGATCCCACGACCGTCTGCAATTCCACCTGCTGCAATTACCGGGATCTTTACTGCATCCACGACCTGCGGTACCAGCGCCATAGTGGTTGTCTCACCGATATGTCCGCCGGACTCGGTTCCCTCTGCTACCACTGCATCTGCGCCACAGCGCTCCATTCTTCTTGCAAGAGCTACAGATGCAACAACCGGGATCACCTTTACTCCGGCAGCTTTCCATGCTTCCATGTATTTTTCCGGGCTTCCGGCACCGGTTGTTACTACCTTGATGCCTTCTTCTACTACGATCTTCGCAACCTCATCGGCACTCGGACTCATCAGCATGATGTTTACACCAAAAGGCTTATCTGTCAGTTTTTTCGCCTCACGGATCTGCTCACGTACCCACTCTGCCGGTGCATTTGCAGCTGCGATCAGTCCCAGGCCGCCTGCCTCGGATACTGCTGCCGCAATGTGATGATCTGCCACCCAGGCCATACCGCCCTGGATGATAGGATACTCAATACCAAGTAATTCTGTAACTCTTGTTTTCATCTTTTACCTCCGGAAAATTAAATCAAGCGGATAAAAGCATCCGCGGTTTATTTGGTTCCACTCTTATTTTCAACATTCCATTAACAGGGGCTTTAATACTCGATCAGGCTTGCTCCATACGTCAGTCCGCCGCCGAAGCCTGCAAGGACCAGTCTGTCACCCCGCTGCAGTTTTCCGCTTTTTTTCACCTCATCCAGGAGGATAAGAAGACTTGCGGAAGAAGTATTGCCGTATCTGTCCATATTCATAGGAAACTTGGAAATGTCTTCGCCCAGCCTCCTTGCTGCGGAACGGATGATCCGCTCATTTGCCTGATGGAGAAGATAATAACTGATATCTTCACAGGAAACCTTCTCTCGGGAAAGAAGCTCCTTCACAGCCTCCGGTACCTTGCTCACGGCAAAGCTGAACACTTCCTTTCCGTTCATCTGTATGTAGGTTTCCTTTGCCTTCGGATCATTTTCATAGCGGATCTGATTTCTGCTCTGTAAGGTAAGTGCACCGCCTTTTTTTCCGATGGAATGGGTTACCTGTGCATAGCTTCCACCCTCTTCTGCTCTCAGTACGACTGCTCCTGCACCATCCCCGAAAAGAATGCAGGTGCCGCGATCTTTCCAGTCCGTTAAACCGGACAGCTTTTCCGCACCAATCACAAGGACATTCCTGTATATTCCCTGGGCCAGATATGCCTGCGCTGTGTTCAGTGCCAGAAGAGATCCTGTGCAGGCGCCGTTCAGATCAAAGCAGGTAGCATTTTCCGCTCCGAGCCGCTCCTGCACCCCACATGCCACACAGGGCATGATCTCTGTTGGAGAAATGGTTGCCACAAGGATCAGATCGATATCTTCTGCCTTCATTTCTGCGTCTTCCAGAGCTCTTAATGCTGCCCCCGCTGCCATCGTCACAGTATCTTCGTCCTCTTTTGCAATATGTCTCTGTACCACACCGGTTCTTTCCCGGATCCACTGATCACTGGTTTCCACCATCTTTGCCAGATCGTTGTTATCCCACACTCTGTCCGGTGCCCAGGAACCGGTTCCGCATATTTTACCTGTCATATTTTTCTCCATGATATCTGTCTTAAATCAGTCTGTATAAATCTGTACTGCTGTTCTCTGAATTATCTTTTATCTTAAAATATTTTGATTATCAAATTATATCATCATAAAAGTATTTGTCAAGAAGGAATTTTTGAGCATCCTTTTATGAAAAAATAACAGCTGCCACAGGCGTGGAGTATTGGTCTCTCCTCTGTCCTGTGACAGCTGTCTTGTTTTTTTCAGACAGGTATTGTATTTATGGTTATTGCATTTATAGTTATTGCCTTCATAGTTTTACTTCATCGCCCACTGTACCAGGCACACCACACCAATCTGCACCAGCAGTATCACCGGTACACCAATTGCAAATCTGGCTTTTCGGGTTTTGTGGTGAAAAAATCTCATGCCAAGGATTGCCCCGACGCTGCCACCGATGACAGCGCTTAAGATCAGGGTCTTCTCCGGGATCCGCCATTTATTACGACATGCTTTCTGCTTGTCAACCCCGAAAAGTACAAAGGCCAGGATATTGACTGCAAGCAGATAATAATATATGTAATCATTCATGATAGCTCCCTCAGGGATCTGTGTCCTGTATTTCGGACAGTAACCGATTTATGTCTTCATTGCAGTTTGATGATCAGCACCGGTATGGGCGGATCATTGGGCCGGTTTGCATATTCCGACAGGATCACCAGATATTTATGAGGATCCAGCTGACGGATAAACACAAGCATCTCATCCCGTTCCTGATATCCCGTATCCCCGCCACTGTAAATGCAAAGTGTCATAAGTCCGCCTTTTTTCAGAAGCTTAAGTCCGCTTTCCACCGCTCTTTTGCTGCTGTCTGCTCTGGTTGCCACCGAATGGTCTCCACCGGGAAGATATCCCAGATTAAAGGTGATGCAGGACACTGTTTCTGCTTCTGCATAAACAGCCATATTCTCATGGGATTCCAGAAGAAGCTGATAATTTTCCGGACAGTTATCTCTTTTCAGGCGCTCCTCCGTATGTTCCAGTGCCTGCTTCTGAATGTCAAAAGCCAGAACCCGTCCCCTTTTTCCTGCAAGCTGGCTTAACAGAGCCGTGTCATTGCCATTTCCCATTGTTGCATCGATACAAATGTCTCCCGGCATGACCTGCTGCCGTATAAAATGCTGCGTGTATGCAGTGATCTGAAGATTTTTCATTTAAAAATCCTTTCAAAATTCTCTTACAGTTCATGATAATACGGACAGATATCCTCATAATGTCCGTCCTTCATACGGAACCCCTTCGGGATCACGCCAAGCTGGATAAATCCAAGTCTCTCATGATGATCTTCTTTATTTAAGCAGCTCCACATTCCGTCCGTCTCTTCGGATCACACCCTCATCCGAGAGATTTTTGATCTCCCGCATCATGGCACTCCGGTCCACACTTAAATACTGGGCCAGTGCAGTATAGGACATGGGCAGCTTGAATTTCCCGGCATTTTTTTCCGCAGCCAGAGAATGCAGATAGGCTATCAGCTTCTTCCTGGTGGAGGATCGTGAAAGCATGTATATCCGATCTGTCTGCTGCCTGGAACGAAGGGCCGTCATCTGCAGCAGATTACTGACCATCTGGCTGTGATGATGACAGGCATTTTCACAGCGCTTGATTACATGCTCATAATCAATAAACAGCACTTTCGTCACGGTAGTGGCACATACATAATAATGCTGGGAATCTGACGAAAGCAGAAACGGTTCGCCAAATACACTGTCCTTATTCAATTCATCGATGACATACTCATTTCCATCCTCGTCACAGCAGTAGAGAACTGCTCTTCCCTCCTGGATCAGACCGATCTTTTTCATGGAGCTGGAATATTCCATTATGGTTTCTCCATTCTGAAAAACTTTCTCCCGGACTTTGAAGCAGACACGCATCCTTTCCTGTTCTTCGGGCAAAATATCCGTAAATAAAGTGATATGCTCCATAAATTTTCCTCCCACCGGCAAAATAATCTTCCGCATATCTGTACTTTTCTCTCTGCATCCAGGACTATGTAAGAGGACTCTCAAAGCAGATATCCGTATTTTATTTTGCTACATGTTTCTGATTTTATACCAGCACGAAAAAAATGTAAAGTCTGGAATTTTTTTCTGTTTTGTTGTATTTGCAACAGTTTTTGTTGTCGATTTCTGTTATATTTTTATCAAAGTTAAGAAACAAACAAAACCTGAAGCATATAAATAAATCCACCATAGAAAGAAAAGAGGAATCGCTCATGAAAATCACAGATACCATCAAATATGTAGGCGTTAATGATCATCAGGTTGACCTTTTTGAAGGCCAGTACAAAGTGCCGAACGGCATGTCCTACAACTCCTATGTGATCCTGGACGAAAAAATTGCGGTTATGGATACGGTAGATGCAAATTTTACTCACGAATGGCTTGATAATATCCAGAAAGTTCTGGGTGACCGGAAACCGGATTATCTGATCGTACAGCATATGGAACCGGATCATGCAGCCAACATCGCAAACTTCCTGAAGGCTTATCCGGACACCATCGTTGTTTCCAACAAAAAAGCCTTCGCCATGATGCAGAATTTCTTTGACCTGGATCTGGAAAGTCATCAGATCATCGTAGATAACGGCGGAACCCTTTCCCTTGGAAAACACAATCTGACTTTTGTATTTGCACCGATGGTTCACTGGCCGGAGGTTATGGTCACTTATGACAGCACAGAAAAGGTTCTTTTTTCCGCAGACGGCTTCGGAAAATTCGGTGCCCTGGATGCAGATGAACCATGGGACGATGAGGCAAGAAGATACTATATCGGCATCGTTGGAAAATATGGTGTGCAGGTGCAGAATCTTCTGAAAGTAGCCGCAACTCTGGATATCCAGACCATCTGCCCGCTCCACGGACCGGTTCTTACTGAAGATCTTGGACATTATATCAGTCTCTATGATACCTGGTCTTCCTATACACCGGAGGATGACGGAATCGTGATCGCCTACACTTCCGTTTACGGCCACACAAGAACAGCAGTCGCACAGCTTGCCGATAAATTCCGTGCCAAAGGATGTCCGCGTGTTCTGATCTATGACCTTGCAAGAGATGATATGTCCCAGGCACTGAGCGATGCTTTCCGTTACTCCAAGCTGGTTCTCGCAACCACCACATATAATGCAGGTATCTATCCGTTTATGAACGACTTTATTACCCGTCTGGCAGAGCACAACTTCCAGAACCGCACTGTAGGACTGATTGAAAACGGAAGCTGGGCACCGCTGGCAGCGAAGGTCATGAAAGAAATGCTTTCCAAATGCAAAAAGATCAACTGGCTGAATACCACAGTTAAGATCATGTCTGCAGTAAACGAAGAAAACCGCAGACAGATGGAAGCTATGGCTGATGAGCTCTGCCAGGAATACATTGCAAAAAGCGATGATCTTGCCAACAAAAATGATATGACCGCCCTGTTCCGCATCGGTTACGGCCTCTATGTGGTAACCTCCAACGATGGCAAAAAGGACAACGGTCTGATCGTCAATACCGTTACACAGCTTACCGACAACCCATATCGCGTGGCTGTCAACATCAACAAGGCAAACTACTCTCACCACGTGATTCAGCAGACCGGTATCATGAACGTAAACTGCCTGTCCACAGATGCTCCGTTCTCTGTTTTTGAGCAGTTCGGCTTCCAGTCCGGCAGAAGCACCGATAAATTTGCCGACCAGAAAGTAAACCACTCCGACAACGGCCTGGTATTCCTGGACAAATATATCAATGCTTTCATGTCCCTGAAGGTAGAAAACTATGTGGATCTCGGCACTCACGGAATGTTCATCTGCAGCGTCACAGAGGCCCGCGTCATGAGCGATCAGGATACCATGACTTACACCTACTACCAGAAACATGTAAAGCCAAAGCCACAGACCGAGGGCAAAAAAGGCTGGGTATGTAAAGTCTGCGGATACATCTATGAAGGCGATGAACTTCCTGAAGATATCATCTGCCCGCTGTGCAAGCATGGCGCTGTGGATTTTGAGCCGATCGAAGGATAAGGCAAAAATCCGGATCAGCTGATCTTATCCGGTTACAACTCCCTTGTTTTTACAAATTATAAACCTTATAAACTGCAAAAGACAGGTCTTTGAATGGCCTGTCTTTTTGCGGTATCGTTCTCTTCAATATCTTTTATTTCATCAGTCTGATAACCTGCTCTGCAGTATCTGCCAGATTCTGCTTTGCATTCTCATTTTTCATGGCCTCCTCCAGAGTTACCACTCCACGGAGGATCGGGAAAAAGGCATCGATTCCTGCATCGTTGCAGGCTCTTGCGTCACGCTGTACGGCACCTGCAAAGGCGATCACTTTTTTGCCATATTTCTTTGCAAGCTTTGCAACACCTACCGGCGCTTTTCCCATGGCTGTCTGTCCATCCATGCGTCCCTCACCTGTGATCACAAAATCCGCGTTTTTGATGTAGTCCTCAAGTTTTGTCTCATCCAGCACGATATTGATCCCGGATTCCAGAACTGCATCGGTAAAGGTCAGGAATGCAAATCCCATTCCGCCGGCGGCACCTGTTCCCGGATACTTTGGATCTGCTTTCGGAAAACGCTCCTTTGCAAGCTCTGCGTAGGCACCCAGCCACTGATCCATGTCCTGGATCATCTCCGGTGTAGCACCCTTCTGCGGTCCGTAGATGGCACTGCATCCAAGCTCTCCGCAAAGAGGATTTGTGACATCGCAGGCAACACGGAATTTACATTCTGCAAGCTCCGGGATCACATAGGCATCTGTGATCTCTGTGATGTCTTTCAGGCCTCTTGCTCCCGGAAGGACCTGCTTTCCGTCTTTGTCCAGAAATGCATAGCCAAGTGCCTGAAGCATTCCCACACCACCGTCATTGGTGGCGCTTCCGCCGATGCCCACAATAAATCTGCGGCAGCCTTTTTCGATGGCGTCCCTGATCACCTCACCGACACCGTAGGTTGTGGTATAAAGAGGATTTCTTTTTTCGTCCGGTACCTGCGTGATCCCTGCTGCACCGGCCATTTCGATCACTGCAGTCTTTGTGCTTTCGATGATGCCATACTCACAGATCACCGGCTCGCCAAGAGGCCCTGTAACCTTTACATACTCTGTTTTTCCGTTCATTCCTGCAACAAGGGCTTCCACGGTCCCCTCTCCACCGTCTGCCAGTGGTCTTACCTGAACTTCTGCGTCCGCATCCACACGATGGATACCTTCAGCGGCTGCAAAGCCTGCCTCCATGGATGTCATACTGCCCTTAAAAGAATCGATCGCTGTTACTACCTTCATTTTATTTTCCTCCTGTATGATTTTTATGTAAACCTGATATCCGTACTCTCCGTTCCATTCAAGCTTGCTTCTGTTTTTAATCATAATAAAATTAAGCATGGATGTATATATTATGTATACTATATTTTTTCTTTATTTTTTATATTTTTTGTTATAAATAACATGCTCAAATTGAATTCATAAAACATATATGATATACTGACCAAAAGAAAGCACCCGGTAGATCCTGTATTCTCATTTCGTTTACCTGCATAAATATAAAATTAGACCTTCCGTAATATAAATACTATCAGTCTTTCCAGGAGGATTCCATGATCACACACATCAGCCACACTCTTGCCCAGCAGATCGTCAACACGATCAAGGACGTCTGCAGCTACGATATCAATTTTATCAACCCGTCCGGCACCATTATCGCTAGTACAAACTCTGCCAGGATCGGAACCTATCATGAGATCGGACGGAAAGCTGCTGTAACCGGTACTACCATCGAGGTGGCTGAATCTGACAATTTTACAGGAACACGCCAGGGTATCAACATGCCTCTTTACCATGAAGACTGTCTTCTGGCTGTGATTGGCATCACCGGTTCCCCGGAAAAGGTACGCAAGTATGCCTTTCTGGCACAGCGTATCACCAGCCTTCTGATCCGTGAGCAGGAGCTTGGCCAGTACAGCCGGCACCAGGCGGACAAAAAGCAATTTGTCATCAGCTCTCTTCTCCATGGGGAGACCCAGAATCCGGAATATCTTCTGAGATGCCTGAGAGAATTTCAGATTGATCCGGACACGCCCAAACGGCTGATATTGATCCATACGTATCCGGCTGCTTCCGGCAGAAATCCTTCCGTAAAAATCGCCCGCAGTATTCCGGAATCCTCAGAAAGTTCTGTTTCCCTGACAGATCCCAAAAATACAACTCTCTCTCCAGAAGCCTCTCCACAGCCAGAAACTCCGGAATCAGACTCTGGCATCGGATCTGTTCTTTCGGAACATCAAATCCAAAGTTTTTTCAAAACCGCCGGGATCACCCTGCACACCTTCCGCTATCCCGGAGATTATCTTGCTGTTGCAGACAATTCCAATTTTTCTGCTCTTTCCGCAGTGCTTCGTAATTTTGCCCAAAAGCATGCAGACACTCTGGCCATTGCAGTTGGAAAGCCTGTACCTCTGTATCAGCTTGGACTTTCCCTGAATACTGCGGAAACTACCCTGAGGAGCCTTCACCAGCCCCTTACTGACAATATCTGTACAGAAAATTATGCAGTTTTTGATGATCTCACTCTGGAAATCATTCTCTCTTCTGTGTCTCGGAAAGACCGCGAAGAATTTTTCGTAAAAACTATTTATCAGCTTTCCCCGGATGAAAAGGACCTTCTGCGAACTTATTTTTCCCTGGAAATGTCTCTGGCTGATACCGCAGAGAAGCTTTTTCTCCACAAAAATACTCTTCAATATAAATTAAACCACATTTATAAAAAATGTGGTCTCAATCCCCGGAAATTCCAGGACGCTGTTCTGTTGTATCTGGCACTGGAGCTGGAATGAACCAGCCATTTCACTATCCTTTCACATGAAATCCAAACTCCTCCTCCAGTGGGATCTCCCTCGCTTCAATCCCCTCGATCTCCACAAAGCTCTGCTGAGAAAGGCGCTCTACCATCTCCTGGATTTCTTCTCTGGTTCCCTGTAATTCCATTTCCACACGATCATCCCAGAGATTCCGTACCCAGCCGGTCAGTCCCATGGACTGTGCAATATAATAGGAACGGTAACGAAAGCCTACTCCCTGTACTCTTCCTGAAAAATAAAAATGTTTCCGAATCTTTTCCATCTGGCACCTCATATTTTCTGTCTTAACTATTCTGTCTCTGTATCTCCACCCGAAATTCTCCCGCATCCGCCGCAGGAATATCATAACCAGATTATATAATATTTCTTTATAAATTGTAAAGTTATATCCTTCTATCTATTGGAAACTATAATCATCTGCGTTATAATGGTTTTTATCAGAATAAAAAGAAATTTACTTTCTTTTGCAGAAAATATTTTCAACAAAATTTAACATCAGGAGGTAATGATCATGAATGAAAGCATCAAAAACCTGTTAGAACGCAGAAGCATCCGCGCCTACAAAAAAGAGCTTGTTCCGAAAGAAACTCTGGATACGATCCTGGAAGCGGGAGAATATTCCCCCAGCGGCATGGGACAGCAGAGCACTCTTATGGTAGTGACACAGGATCCGGAGCTGGTTGCAAGGCTTTCCAAAATGAACGCAGCTGTTATGGGCAGCACCTCAGATCCGTTCTACGGCGCCCCAACTGTGATCATTGTCTTTTCCGACAGCAAAATGGGCACCTGTGTGGAAAACGGAAGTCTTGTGATGGGAAATCTCATGAATGCCGCACATGCTCTCGGCGTGGACTCCTGCTGGATTCACCGTGCAAGAGAAGTTTTTGACTCCGAGGAAGGAAAAGAGCTGAAGAAGCAGTGGGGTGTTCCAGAGGAATATATCGGCGTAGGCCACTGTGTTCTTGGATACCGTGACTGTGAGTATCCAACAGCCAAACCGCGTAAGGATGGTTTTGTGATCCGTGTGTGATCGGCTTGCAGAATAAAATTTCCACTGCCAAAAACTTTTAATGTAAATAAAAATCTGACAGATTCCTGCATGATACGCATCGCTACGTATCTGAGAATACACAGGGAAACAACCCTCCGGTATCATAAATACCAGAAGCTTTTCCCGTCTTCTCCGGCAGTGATCTGTCAGATTTTATTTTCTCTTATTTCAGTGCTTTATCCTTATATCTGGAAATCTCCTCCAGATATTTTTTCCCAAGGGCACTGATGTTAACACCCTTTCTGGCAACATAACCGATTGTCATGATCTCATCGGAATCCAGCTTCACAGCACAGTAATCGGAACCATTAAGATCCTCACAGATAATACCGGAGCATAAGGTATATCCATTCAGTCCTACCATCAGGTTCAGCATAGTAGCCCTGTCATCGGCTTTGATCAGCCGTTTGTATTCATAGGTGCTCAAAACCTCCTCAGCAAAATAAAAAGAGTTATTTCCTCCCTGTTCAAAGGACAGACACGGATATTCCTTCAGTTCTTCCAGCGTGATCTTCTCACACTTCGCTAGAGGATGCCCCTTCCACATATAAACGTAGATCCGACAATTGAGAAGTTCGTGAAACTCCAGACCATACTCGTGAAACATTTTTGTAAGTACCTTACGGTTAAAATCATTTACGTAGAGGATCCCGATCTCACTCTTGAAATTACGGACATCCTCGATGACCTGATGCGTCTTGGTCTCGTGGACCGCAAATTCGTACTCATCCATGCCGAATTGCTTTACCAGCTCCACAAAGGCATTAACTGCAAAGGTATAATGCTGCATGGAAACACTGAATTTTTTGCGTGCCTGTTTCTTGGAAATATATTTGGCTTCCATCAGTTCGTACTGTTCCACCACCTGCCTTGCATACCCCAGAAATTCTTCGCCTGCAGGCGTTACGGCGATTCCTCGGTTCGTTCTTCGGAAGATCTCAACACCGGTTTCTGCTTCCAGCTCCCGGATTGCCGTGGAAAGACTGGGCTGAGAAATATAAAGGCTTTTTGCTGCCTCGTTCATAGATCCGGCTTTTGCAATTGCTATGGTATATCTGAGCTGTGCCAGAGTCATCTTTCTGCCTCCCCGTTTCTTGTTCCGGCTTTCTGTTCCTCTTCAGGCAGATCCGGCAACAAGCATCCTTTATCTTTTTATTTAAGGTAGTTCTTATCTACATATCCTTCTTTTCCAAGCTTTGGAACATATACATACCAGTAAGTACTGTCTTTCTTCTCAATGACTTCTACCGTATCTCCGTTATTCAGCTGGGCGATCTCATTGTCCTTGTCATACGCCTTTGTACTGCGCAGAGCCAGATATCCGCTTTCCACTTTAACAGTCATGGATGGAGTTGTCGTACCTGAGCCTCCGGTAAGATAGTTCCTGTCAACATAACCGGTCTTATCCAGCTGCGGAACATATACATACCAGTACTGATCGTTGCTGGTGTCCTTCACCTGAACCGTGTCACCGGTATTCAGCTGTCCGATCTCATTGCTTTCATTATAGGCTGCCTTGTTGCGAAGGGCAAGATAACCCGTTTCTACTTTAACTGTCCACAGACCACTGTTGTAGATATACCGGTTATCCACATATCCGGATTTATCAAGCCCCGGGGCATATACGTACCAGTAAGTAGAATCACTGCTGTCCTTTACAAGAACGGTATCTCCGGTATTCAGGCGTCCGATCTCGTTACTGTCATTGTAAGCTGCGGTACTTCGAAGAGCCAGATAGCCTTTTTTTACCTTTACTGTCCAGGAATCGTTGGAAGCTGTGGCGTTCTCTGCTATCTGGATATAGTTTTTGTCCAGATATCCGGACTTATCCAGTCTTGGCACGTATGCATACCAGTAGGTAGCGTCCTTCCGATTTGTAACTTCCACAAGATCTCCTGTATTCAGCTGTCCGATCTCATTGCCTTTGTCAAAAGCCTTCTCACTTCGAAGAGCCAGGTATCCATCTGTGACTTTGACTTTAAAAGTAGTTCCTGCTGCTGCCTTTGCCTCCCGGATCGTCGCCGGAAAAGCTGCTGCCAGTATAAATGTCAGAAGTACCAGCTTTTTTACTGCCTTTATATTAGACAGAAGAGTTCTTTTTCTCATATTATACGCCTCCTTTTCTTTTTTGGATCTTTCTCTGATCTGCTGCTCTCTCTGTTTTTTATTTACTGAGCAGACAGCACCGGAATTTATAGTAGTATTATATCATATTTTCAGCTGATAGCTGTAAGAATCATATCTCTTATCGCAGTCCAAAATGTTCCTTTCCGTAATGCAGGTATTGACACTTTTAATTAGTAGTGTTATATTACATGTAGAACAGGATAAAAGTAATGCCCCCGGGATTTTTCCCGGGGAATTTTATACACATACGTTCAATATATGACAGTCCGGGAGATCTGTCCCCTGAGAGGACAGATCGATCATCCGGGACGCTGCAGACTATAATATAAGGGAAGGTGAATACCATGGCAGTAAAAAGAGATTATTACGATGTTCTGGGCATTGACCGGAACGCAGATGAAAAAACAATAAAAAAAGCCTACCGTAAACTGGCCAAAAAATATCATCCGGATACAAACGCAGGTAATGCAGATGCCGCAGATAGATTTAAAGAAGTAAACGAAGCCTACGATGTCTTAAGTGATCCAAAGAAGAAAAAAATGTATGATCAGTTTGGTCATGCCGCGTTTGAGGCAGGAGCTGATCCTGGCGCCGGTGGATTCGGCGGATTCCAGGGTGGCAGCAATGGCAGCTATCAGGAATTTCATTTTAACGGTGAAAACATGGACGATATTTTTGGTGATATCTTCGGAAATATGTTCCACGGCAGTCACGGCGAAAGCCGCGGTTTCGGCAGTAATGGCACATATGAGCATTTCACCGGTAACGGTGGCGGCTTTCACAGTGGATTTGGCGGAAGTGGCTTTCACAGCGGCAACGGCTTCGGCGGATTCCATCAGCAGGATTTTCCGCAAAAAGGCTCTGATGTGAAGGCCAGCATCAACGTTACCTTTGATGAGGCGGCTTTTGGTGCTGATAAAAGAATTTCTCTGTCCGGTCCGGACGGAAGCTCCGGTGCACCGCAGACACTTCAGATTCATATTCCGGCAGGTATTGATACCGGCAAGAGTATCCGTCTGAAAGGAAAAGGCATGCCCGGAACCGGCGGCGGCGAGCCTGGTGACCTTCTTCTGAAGGTTACCGTAGGAACACGTCCTGGCTATGAACGAAAAGGATCGGATGTTTATACCACCATTTCTATTCCTTACACAACCGCTGTTTTCGGCGGTGAAGCCACCGTTCCTACCCTTTACGGAAATGTTATCTGTAAGATCAGGGAAGGTATGCAGTCCGGTTCCAAGATCCGCTTGAGAGGAAAAGGCATTGTTTCCATGAAGAACCCTTCCGTCCGCGGTGATCAGTATGTAACCATTCAGATTCAGGTTCCTCAAAATCTGAATTATTCCGCAAAAGAGAAACTCCATGAATATGCAAAGGCCTGTGGACTGGAACGGAGTAATGCCACTGGATCACATGTAGCATAAAAGTTAAAATAAAAGAGTATCACAAAGCTCATCACTATCAATGAGTTCCTGTGATACTCTTTTTTGATTTTAAAGTAAGATCTGATATAGCTTATGACAGCGTCATATCTCCATCTTTCACCCATCCGAGCTTACGTACAAACATATTGATCAACGGACAGAGAACTGCCGGGAGAATAAAAGAGATCAGGAAAAGCCCTGCCCAGTCCATAGCTGTAACAGCTGTCTTGGTTCCTTCTGCAATATCATTCATCCATCCTGTATACACACCGATCTGACCTACAAAACCGCAGGTACCCATTCCTGAGGATACAGCAGTTCCGTTCATTTGAAGCCTGAACAAGCAGGTTGCAATAGGTCCTGTGATAGCAGATGTTACGATCGGAGCGATCCAGATCCTTGGATTTCTGACAATATTACCCATTTGGAGCATGGAAGTTCCAATTCCCTGAGAGACAAGACCGCCCCATTTGTTTTCCCTGAAGGACATGACCGCAAAACCTACCATCTGCGCACAGCAACCCGCTACTGCAGCGCCGCCTGCCAGTCCGGTAAGTCCCAGAGCCGCACAGATCGCAGCAGAAGAGATCGGCAGCGTCAGTGCGATTCCAACAAATACAGAAACCAGGATTCCCATAAAGAATGGCTGCAGATCTGTTGCCCACATGATCACGCTTCCTACTTTCATAGCAGCTTTTCCAAGGGCAGGTGCCCACCATGCGGAAAGACCTACGCCCACACCGATGGTTACAAGAGGCGTTACAAGGATATCGATCTTCGTTTCCTTTGAAACTGCTTTACCAATCTCAGCTGCAACAATGGCAACAAACAGTACAGCCAGAGGACCGCCTGCTCCGCCAAGTGCGTTGGAGGCAAATCCAACGGTGATCAGCGAAAACAATACCAGCGGCGGGCAATGCAAGGCGTAACCGATGGCTACTGCCATGGCAGGGCCGCTCATGGCAGATGCCAGAGAACCTACTGTGTACTGGGTATCATTGACTGTGGCAACTGCCATAGTCAGAAACGGAATGTGAAACTGTGTGCCAATGGTATTGATGATCGTGCCGATCAGCAGGGAACAGAAAAGTCCCTGTGCCATAGCTCCCAGTGCATCGATACCATATCTCTTCAAAGATATCTCAATATCTTTCCGTTTCAGAAATGCTTTGAATTTTTCCATTTTTAAACTCTCTCCTTACCCTGATCCGCTTCCTGCCGGATCAGTTCCTTTATTTGCAAAAGGTCTCGCTTACTTTCTCAAGTTCCTCGCGGATGGAAATATGCTGAGGACATACTTCCTCACACTGTCCGCATTTTACACATTCATCTGCACGCTTTCTGCCATGACTAACTACCAGCCAGTCTTCCTGATGCGCTGCGGCGGCTTTATTTCCGTACAATGTCAGATAATTCATTGCTGTAAAAGAACCGGAAATTCCGATTTCCATCGGACAGACCTTTGCACAGTAGTTACAGGTTGTGCATGGGATCAAAGGAATTTTGCTCATAGCCTCTCTTGCCTTATCAAGAGTCTCCTTCTCACTGTCAGTAAGGCCGTTGAAATCCTTCATAAAAGAAAGGTTATCCTCCATCTGCACAACATTGCTCATTCCGGAAAGTACGGTAATCACGCCTTCCAGATTTGCCGCAAAACGGATCGCCCAGGATGCTGTGGATGCTTCCGGCTCTGCTGCCTTCAGAAGCTTTTCCACTGATTCCGGCGGAGTTGCAAGCATGCCGCCTTTTACAGGTTCCATGATAATGACCGGTTTTCCATGTTTTCTGGCCACCTCGTAGCAGGCTCTTGACTGGATCGCCGGATTTTCCCAGTCTGCGTAATTGATCTGCAGCTGTACAAATTCCATTTCCGGATGTGCAGTGAGAAGTGCATCCAGCTCCTCCGGTGTGGAATGGAACGAAAATCCTGCATGTCTGATCAGACCGGCTTCCTTCTGTTCACGGATCCAGTCCCATAAACCGTACTCATCAAAATATTTTGTTCTGTGCTCTCCAAGATTGTGGAGAAGATAAAAGTCGAAATATCCTGCCTTTGTTCTCTCCAGAGATGTTTTAAACTGTGCAAGAGCTTCATCTCTTGTCTTGCAGTTGATCCAGGCTGCCATCTTGGTGGCTAGCTGATATTTTTCTCTCGGATAACGCTCTACCAGCGCTTCGCGGATAGCATCTTCGCTTCCTGCATAAGCCCATGCTGTATCAAAATATGTAAATCCGGCTTCCATAAATTTGTCCACCATGACTTTGGTCTGCTCCACATCGATCACACCTTCTGATTTCTGCGGAAGTCTCATAAGGCCAAAACCAAGTTTTTTGATTTCTTCACCTAAATATGCCATATCTTTCTCCCTTCTTATTACATACCGGAAAATTCCTCATATCATCTGATATATCACCGGATAAGCAATATTTCTGACACAAATATCTCCCGGACCGTTATATTTTTGCCGCAGAAAAACTGCGTTTCTCCTATTATAACGATATTTTTCCTGGTGGTAAACCTTTTTCTTTTACAAGTGTCAAGACAGCGCCAGGATATAAAAAACAGCTGCCGCACGTTTATTGCACGGTAACTGTCTTTTGTCCTATCAGTTCATCTTTGTTCTTTACACCTCAGATCAAATATTTTAAACTGATATTACTTATAATAACCATATATCGAAAGGCAGAAAACTCTCATGAAAAACAAGCAGGTCATGAACCGCCAGACTTCATCAAAAGAACTTCATCTTATTTCCTGCGGCTGGGAAAAATGTACACCGGAACAGTCCTACGGCCCTGGTGTCCGGCGATATTACACCATCCATTTTGTGCTGAGCGGACAGGGATATTTCTATATGAACAACCGGAAATATACCTTGAAAGCCGGACAGTGCTTTTTCATTCCTCCTGTGACCAGCTCTCTCTACAAAGCGGAACCTTCTGATCCCTGGACTTATATCTGGATCTGTTTCAACGGGGAAAACGCTCCAACGCTTTGCGAACACTGCCATCTTACCGGGGAAACTCCGGTCCAGCAGCTGAATTCGGTTCTTCCATATCAGGAAACTATTCTTGAAATGATGGCTCATCCACAACTGACGCCTTCCGGTGATGCCTATATCCAGAGCGGTCTTTACCGGATCATTGCCCTGCTGGAGGAAGAATTTCATGCTTCCTACACCACCATGGAATCCAACGATAATTTTTACATCACACAGGCTGTTGATTACATCAAAAAAAGTCCGCTACAGAATATCACTGTGACAGATGTTGCTGACTATCTCCATATCAGCCGCAGCCACCTTTACGGACTTTTTAAAAAACATCTTGGAACCACACCCCAAGCATTCCTGACTTCAGCCAAGATCATCAACGCCCGAGAGCTTCTGACCATCACGGATATCCCTGTCTCCAGCGTGGCGTTCTCCTGCGGATATCAAAATCCATTTGCCTTCTCCCGTGCCTTCAAAAAAGAAACCGGCATGACGCCACGGGAATACCGGGAAAAATATCATCATGCCGAGGATCTTCTGGATTGCTGAACCACTTTTCCTGATTTACGGAACAACTACCTTGGCATTATAGTATTCCACCGCAGCATCCATGGTCGGACCTTCGTTGTCAAACCAGTCATAAGTGATAGTTTCGCCGTTTTCTCCCCATACCTCCGGGCAGTCGATTTCTTCCCAGTCAAGCGGAACAAAATGCTCTTCCTGTTCTGATGCACGCAGCATGATCTGATGCAGCTCCTCAAATTCCTCCGGATTCAAAACTCCAGGTTTTGCGGATACAAACAGTGGTGTACCACTCTTTGCAAGAACGTCTGCCCACTGACGATTTTTCTCCCATGGGATCATTCCGAAAATACCGACACAGTCTGCATCAATATGGTAAAACGTATTGTGCTGCGGAAGACGGAATGCCAGCGTATTTACGCCCATTCGTCTGGTACGCTCCCAGATACGTCCGCTGGTATCGTCACCGGTCCGGTTCAGATGCATCAGGCCTGCGCCGAGATGTCCGATGGTATTGCAGCCGATGATCACTGCGTTGTTGCTCCGGGAAGCATCATAAATCTCCTGATAAAGCATTTTTACGATTTCTGCGCTGGTTTTGGTCTGATCATAAAAATGCCATTTCTCCATGGAATTGTCTCTTAAATTCGCCTCAAATCCCCATTTTCCAAAGAGATCAAAGGTAGAAAAATCATGCTTGATCAGCGTGTATCCCCAATCACAGATTCTCTCGATATCTTTACGGATATATTCCAGTGCATCCGGGTGGGACGGATCGAGACAGTCATTATAGGAAATTCTCCACTCATCCGGGATATTCTCATCTTCATTAAGAAGCAGACGGACCCAGATACCCGGGCGGACACCTTTTTTCTCCAGCTTGTCTGCAAGACCTTTCATATCCGGAAATCTGGCATTGCCTTTTGTCCAGGGTCCACCGTTGTATTCATCCAGGCGGTGATGCTCCTGCCAGCAGTCATCAATGACCATGAACGGAGGATTTTTTACACCTTCGGTCAGTTTCAGGATATAATCGGTATCACTTAAGATCTCCTCTTCGGAGCTGTCACCATAAGCATAGTACCAGTTATTGCTTCCATATACCGGAAACTCTGGGAAGATCGGATCTGTACACATTTTTTCACAGAATTTCTGTGCAGTTTCAAAAGTATCTGCTCCTTCTGCTTCCATGCAGACGATCTGTGCGGCACACAGCTTTCTTCCTTTCAGCTGTACTCCTGTATTTCCGCAGCGAACATCCAGAAACAAAGTAATTCCTTTGGTATCCACCTGCCAGCAGCACATAGCAGAAGGACGGACCTTTACGCCAAAGCAGAGAACCTTCTCAGAAAGCTTCGCCAGAAAATACCATGGCAGATAACGGTTTCCGCTCATTCCATGCCATTCCGCATCACCATAGGTACGTTCCCAGGCATCTCCCAGAAATCTGGCTGATTTCGGGATCTTATAGTTCCATCTCAGTTTCACACATCTCACTGCATCCTCGGATGTGACAAATATATCCTCATGTTCACCTGCGTCCTGAAATTCCACAGTAGTTGCACCGGCAGCTACTGTCGTCTGCCCTCCCTGGCACACAAGTCTCTCCTCTTCTGTTTCCACTGTTACATAATCCGGTACCCCAAGCTTAAAATCTGCATATTTTTTCTGCATTATTCTCTCCTCCTGTACTTTTTCATTTACATTTTGCTTTACCTGCATACTCATGAACACTGTCTTTCTATCGTCTGTTCAACTCAGAAGAATGTACGAAAAATTTTTTTAATACATTTTGTCTATATGCCTTATTATATTGATTTTTTTGGTTTTTTCTATGCTTTAAAGTTATTATAACATTGCAGAATGTTCAATCTGCATAAGCTTTTCAGACCTTGTCCGATTCGCTTTTTAATATAAGAACATAAAGGGCTAAAGGTGGAAATTAGTTTTTCATTTTACGGAACACAAATTCTGGTTGAATGAAAAAGTAACTTCCACCATGTGCTAGTACTGATAAGTAAAGGGATTTCTGCAGAATTAATTTCTACAA
>NZ_JAJEPT010000026.1:0-28562 GCF_020686995.1 Blautia fusiformis | reverse complement strand
GGATACGCCTATAATTTTTGAAAATTCATGTATAGAATAATATTTACTCAAAGCATCAACTCCTTTCAATAATATTCTACTCTAATATCTTATAAAACCAAACATGTACTTATATGATTTTATAATTTATATTTAACTGTTAATAACCTCCTTATATAGAAATATAGAAATGAAAAACAGACTATAGGTGTAAAGTCCGATCCAGCTAATCTTAGCACAGTTTTTGACTGTGTGTAAAGAGAGGGAACGCAGATAAGTATCTTGTGCATCACGAAGCGTATTGCCGGTCACAGAATGAACAGCAATATGCTTCGCAGCGAATACGGATCGTCAATACACATCTGACGGTGAGAAAAACAGTACAGCCGGGAAATTTTTCGGCAGGAAAAACGCAGGATACAGAACGGTTTATAGGACTGTATAAAAAAATATGGAATTTTGCGTGCACATGTGGAAATGATAGCGTGCATGGAATTGTGTTAGGAACGGAAAAACAGATTATTCGGCAAATGACATTTATACATGTTTTGAGTTAGTAAAAACATACAAAAATACATATGTAAAAATGTTGGTTTTGCTACAAGGGGATAAATGAGCGCCAAAACATACTCAAAAATAGTAAAAATTGTGAGGGTATATAAAAAAAACGTAAAAGAAACTGGAAAAATGACGGATAATTAACAAAGTGTGAACAAAAAATGGATAAAATGAATAAAAAGTAACATTTTTCCATATTGAAATGACAATAATCCATTTATCATTTTTCCATGTGCAATTATAATAATATCAACGGTCAGGGACGTGAAAAAATATAAAAACTGACCAAAGAAAGAGGGAAAATAAGAAAGATTTAAAAGGAGGAAGAAGTTATGAATTTCAAAAGAGTAGCAGCATTATTGTTAGCAGGTGCCATGGTAATGACAGCAGTTCCGGTATATGCCAAGGGCGACGATGTTACACTTTCCGTATCCATCTGGGACACCAACCAGGAGCCGGGAATCAAAGAAATTCTCGCAGACTTCACAGAGAAGACAGGAATCAAGACAGAGATCTCCGTTGTTAAATGGGATGAGTACTGGACAATGCTCGAGGCCGGTGCACAGGGTGGTTCCCTTCCGGACGTATTCTGGATGCACTCCAACGAGAGTCAGAGATACATGTCCAACGATATGCTTCTTGATCTGACCGATAAGATCAAAGACAGCGATCTGATCGATCCGGAGAACTATCCGGAGGATATCTGGGGACTGTATACATACGATGATAAATATTATGCAGTACCGAAGGATATAGATACAATCGCTCTCTGGTACAACAAGACATTATTTGACGAGGCAGGACTTGATTATCCGACAGCTGACTGGACATGGGATGATGTTACAGAGGCAGCTAAGAAGCTTACTAAGGATGATGGTTCCCAGTACGGTCTCGCAATGAGAAATGATAACAACCAGGCCGGATACTACAACCTGATCTATGATAACGGCGGATACATCATCAGCGATGACAAGACAAAATCCGGCTGGGATGATGAGAAGACGATCGCAGCTATGCAGACACTGGAAGGATGGATCAAGGATGGCGTGATCCCGTCTCTTGAGACAATGTCCGAGAACAACGAGGACGTACTTTTCGAGGCTGGCAAGATCGCTATGACATGCCAGGGCTCCTGGATGCTTGCAGCATTTAAAGAGAACGAGTACACAGCAGCTAACTGTGATTGTGTAGAGCTTCCTAAGAACGCTGAGACAGGCAGAAGAGCTTCCTTATATAACGGACTTGGATGGGCAGCATCTGCTTCCGGTGAGCACACAGACGAAGCTTGGCAGTTGATCGAGTACCTCGGATCCAAAGAGGCTCAGGAGAAACAGGCTGAGCTTGGTGTTACAATGAGTGCATACAAAGATACATCTGATGCATGGGCTAAATCCGCAGACTTCAACCTTCAGGCTTATCTGAACATGATGGATGACATGGAGATCCGTCCATACTCCAAATCTACTGTAACATGGGAGAACGAGGACAACGAGATCCTTAAGGGCGTATACACAGGCGACATCACAATGGAAGAGGCTTGCAAGCAGATGGCTGATCAGATGAACGAGAAGCTGGCTGAGGAGTAAGCATTAAGAAACACCGATAATTAAGTGCAGTAATGAGAGGGGCCGCCGCACTCAGGTGCAGCGGCCTCATACATAGAAGGAATAGAAGGAGTGATTCTTATGGCTAAAACTACCAAGTCACAGGCACGGACAAAGAGAGAGCGCAGTGAGTTCCTCTGGGGCTGGCTGTTTATTCTCCCAACAACAATCGGACTGATCGTATTGAACATCATTCCGATCTTCCAGACTATTTACCAGAGCTTTTTCAAGACAGGAGATTTTGGTAAAGGAAATATCTTTATCGGTTTACAGAACTACCAGAAGGTTTTTGCAGATAAAGAGATCTGGCAGGCACTGATCAACACATTCAAATATGCGATCGTGGAGGTCCCTTTTTCCATTGTCATCGCACTTGTTCTTGCAGTACTTCTTAACAGAAAGATGAAGGGCCGTTCTATTTACAGAACCATCATCTTCCTTCCGATGGTAGCAGCTCCGGCAGCGGTAGCCATGGTATGGAGATGGCTGTTCAACTCTGATTATGGTCTTATCAATAACGTTTTCCATGTTCATGTAAACTGGGTTTCTAATCCGAAAATTGCAGTATTTGCAGTTGCGATCATCGGTGTATGGTCTATCATCGGTTACAATATGGTTCTTTTCCTGTCAGGACTTCAGGAAATCCCGAGAGATTATTATGAAGCAGCATCCATTGACGGTGCAACAGGCGTGAATGCATTCTTTAACATCACGGTCCCGCTTCTTTCACCAACCATTTTCTTCGTACTTGTTACCCGTGTGATCGGATCCCTTCAGGTATTCGACCTGATCTATATGGTTATTGACAAGTCAAACCCGGCACTTACCAAGACTCAGTCACTGGTTTACCTGTTCTATAAATATGCATTTATCAATAAGAACATGGGATACGGCGCTACGATCGTAGTAGTACTTCTTATTATCACCATGATCCTGACAGTATTCCAGATGATCGGTCAGAAGAAATGGGTATTCTACAACTAAAAAGGGGGATTAACCATGGATAGTATGGAAACAAAAAAGAAATTAACCACTATTTTAATACATGTCATACTGATCATTGTGTCCATAACGATGCTTGTGCCATTTATCTGGATGATCCTGACAGCTTTTAAAACTGTAACGGAAGCAACATCTGTAGATCCTTTCACCATTTTCCCGAAAATATGGAGAAAAGACGCATTTATTTCTGTTATCAATAACATGAACTTCCTGCTTCTGTACAAGAATACACTGCTTCTGATCTTCTTCCGAGTAGTGTGTGCGGTTCTTACAGCAACTATGGCAGGCTATGCATTTGGACGACTGAACTTCAAGGGCCGTGATCTCTGCTTCAGTCTTGTACTGTTCCAGATGATGGTTCCGGTACAGATCTTCATCATCCCGCAGTACCTGATGGTCAGCAAGATGGGTATGCTGAATACGATCTTTGCCCTTGTATTCCCAGGTATTGTTACTGCATTCGGTACTTTCCTTCTGAGACAGGGATATATGGGACTGCCGAAGGATCTGGAGGAGGCTGCCAGACTTGACGGATGTAACATCGGTCAGACCTTCCTTTACATCATGGCACCACTTACAAGATCCAGTATGGTCGCACTTGGAATTTTCACAGCTGTATTCGCATTCAAAGATCTGATGTGGCCGATGATCGTTAATACAGATAAGGATATGCTGGTACTTTCTTCCGCACTTGCAAAGATGCAGGGCCAGTACGTATCCAAATTCCCGGAACTGATGGCTGCATCTCTGATCGCCTGCATTCCGATGATCGTGATCTACATGATCTTCCAGAAACAGTTTATCGAAGGTATTGCTACCAGCGGTGGAAAACTGTAATCAGAAATATTACATAAGGTAATACAAGACCGCTGACAATGTATATAACTGAGGATTTGGTTATTGAGGTTGTCAGCGGTATTTTTATCGAAGCAAATGCCAAAATGCACAGTTATTTGATGATTCTTAAGGAAAGAGGCGGATATTTTTATCCGCAGTAAACGAAAAAAGGAGAAAATTATGCCGATCAAATTTCACGAGGGATCAAAGACATTCCACATTTATAACAAACATTTAAGCTACATCACCTGTATCATGGAAAATGGCCAGATGGAGAATCTGTACTATGGAAAAGCTATCCGCGATAAAGAGGATTTCAGTTATCTTCACGAGGAGATCATGCGTTCCCTGATGGCTGTATGCGTTCCGGAACCGGGACTTCTTTCCATGCAGTATACCAAACAGGAGTATCCTGTTTACGGAACCGGTGATTTCAGAAATCCTGCCCTTACTGTTCGTCAGGAGAACGGAAGCGAGATCGTAGATTTCAAATATGTTTCTCATGAGATTTACGGCGGCAAGAAGAAGCTTGCCGGTCTTCCGGCAACCTACACAGAGAACGAGGAAGAGGCAACATCTCTGGACATTACACTTCATGATTCTGTGATGGACACAGACCTTGTTCTTACATATTCCGTATATGAGGATTACCCGGTGGTCACCAGAAGTGCACGCCTTGTTCAGAAAGGGAATCAGAAAATCCGTCTTGAGAACGTGATGAGTGCAGCAGTGGAGTTCCCGGATATGGATTATGAGATGATCCATCTTTCCGGTGCATGGGCACGTGAGCGCTATGTAAAAACACGCAAACTTGAGATGGGTATACAGGCTGTACAGAGTCTTGCAGGAACCGGCTCCAGCTCTGAGCAGAATCCGTTTATCGCGCTGAAGCGTCCTCATACAACAGAAGATACAGGCGAGGTTTTCGGCTTCAGCTTTGTGTACAGCGGCAACTTCCTTGCACAGGTCGAGGTTTCCACCTACGAGATGACACGAGTTATGATGGGAATCAATCCACAGGGATTTTCCTGGGAGCTTTCCAGAGATGAGGAATTCCAGACTCCGGAGGTTGTTATGGTATACAGCGATAAGGGCTTAAACGGAATGAGCCAGGCTTACCACAGACTGTACCGTGACCGCCTGATGCGCGGAAAATGGAGAAATCATGCACGCCCGATCCTTCTTAATAACTGGGAGGCAACCTATTTTGATTTTGATGAGGAAAAAATCCTCAATATTGCAAAAAAAGCCAAAGAGGTTGGGGTAGAGCTTTTCGTTCTGGATGACGGATGGTTCGGAACCAGAAACGATGATTACCAGGGCCTTGGCGACTGGTTCGTAAATAAGAATAAGCTTCCAAACGGAATTTCCGGACTTTCCCGCAAGATCGAGGAGATGGGCCTGAAATTTGGCCTCTGGGTAGAGCTTGAGATGGTAAACAAGAACAGCGACTGCTACAGAGCACATCCGGACTGGCTCATCGGAGCACCGGACCGTTTTGAGTCCCACTCAAGACATCAGCACGTTCTTGATTTTTCCAGATCTGAGGTTGTGGATTTTATTTATGATTCCATCTCCAAGGTTATCGAGGAATCTTCCATTTCCTACATTAAATGGGATATGAACCGCTACATGTCCGAGCCTTTCAGCCGCGGCGCATCTGCAGCAGATCAGGGCAAGACTATGCATAAATATATCCTTGGTGTATATGAGCTGTATACAAGACTGACAGAGAGATTCCCTGACATTCTCTTTGAATCCTGCGCAAGCGGCGGAGCAAGATTTGATCCAGGAATGCTGTACTTTGCACCGCAGACATGGACCAGTGATGATACCGATGCAGCAGAGAGAGAAAAAATCCAGTACGGTACCTCCTTTGTTTATCCGATCGTCAGCATGGGATCTCATGTATCAGCAGTACCGAATCATCAGCTGCACCGTACCACACCGCTTTCCACAAGAGCAAATGTGGCATATTTCGGAACCTTTGGCTATGAGCTGGATCTGAACCTTTTAAGTGCCAAAGAGATCGAAGAGGTAAAGGCACAGGTGGAATTCATGAAGGAACATCGTGACCTGATCCAGGTGGAGGGTGATTTCTACCGTATCTTAAGCCCGTTCGAAGGAAATGATACTGCATGGATGGTTGTTTCCAGAGACAAAAAGCAGGCAGTTGCCGGATACTATGAAAGACTGAACAAGGTCAATGCTTCCTGGATGCGTCTGCGCTTCAAGGGTCTTGACGAGGATCAGCTTTACAAAGTAAAATGGGAAGATAAGTGCCTGAAAGCTTACGGAAATGAGCTGATGTATGCAGGAATCCCGGTTGATCGTGACTACTGCAATAAGACAAACGGTGATTTCCATTCTGTATTGTATACAATTGAAGCAGAGGACTGATTTCTGTAAATGATGGAATAAAAATTATCTGCAGAAAAACATCCGCCTGACCAGAAAAATAACAGGCCGCCGGATATGGCGGCCTGTTATTGGGTGGCGAAGCAGCTCACAGGCGGAAACATAATATATGACATCAGGGAGGTGACAAGTTGCTTCACACAGTTGGTTTTACAAGCTCGGACAGCTTTAAATGTCTGGAGAATTTAAAGAAAGGTGCGGTGGATCTCTGTCTTACTTATTGTGGGTGGGAAAAATGCGATCCGGGACATCGATTTGGACCAAATAAAAGGATCTCTCATGTACTTCATATCGTGGAATCCGGAAGCGGAGTTTTTGAGATGGATGGCCATCAGTATCATCTGACAGGTGGAGAAGCATTTCTGATCCCATCCAGTGTGGAGGCCTGGTATGAGGCAGACATGGACAATCCCTGGACATATCGCTGGGTAGGATTTGAGGGAATGACTGCGGAGGAAGTGATCCATGTAAGCGGCTTCAGCCGGGAAAATCCGGTCCGAAGGATCCACTGCATGGAAAATGCTGCAAAATATATTGATGCAATGGTCCAGACCAACAAGCTCGTTTTTGAAAATGAACTGAAACGGAACGGACTTCTGATGCTTCTTTTTTCTGACCTGATCACAGATAACCGGGATGCATGTCTGAGAGAAGGCAAGCTTCTCCCATCCCACAGATATCCAAATTCCGTTTATGTGGAGCATGCAGTGGATTACATTGCAGCTAACTTTGACAAGCGGCTGAAGATCAATGAGCTGGCAGACCGCATTGGCGTCAACCGGAGCTATCTTACCAGCTCGTTTAAAAAAAGCCTTGGATGCTCGCCGCAGGAATACCTTATGAATCTTCGCATTGAGAAGGCGAAAACTCTTCTGAAAAACGGAGATATTCAGGTCAGTGAAGTGGCTGCAAGAGTAGGGTATGGAGATCCGCTGGCTTTTTCCAAGGTATTCAAGGCAAGAACAGGAAGAAGTCCGAGAGAATACAAGGAAGAAAAGAGAAGACTTGTAGTGAATGGAAAGAAGGGCGATTATACGGAATCTGAGGCCTGATAACTGGCAGTACCTTTTGTTGCTGGCAGATCTTTGCGATAAAAAATAACAACTCTCTGTCTGAATTAAGATATATTTCATGCAACAAAACAACAATTATTGACATCAAAGTACATATTTTAAAGATGCTTCCGGTAGTATCATAAAACCATAATAATAACGAAGCGGGGCTGCGCCGCAGAATCAGCAGAAAATCAGGATTTTTGCCAAGAACAGAAAAATCTGTCACAGAAAAATCCAAAAAGACAGGCAGGAGGAACGAACATGATCAAAATTACATTTATGGGAGCAGGAAGCACGGTTTTCGCAAGAAATGTACTTGGTGACTGTATGTGTACACCGGCACTTCGCGAGAGCGAGATCGCACTTTATGATATTGACGAGAAGAGACTGGAGGATTCCAGAATTATCTTAAGTGCCATCAACCACAACGTAAACGAGGACCGCGCAGTGATCAAGACCTATCTCGGTGCAGAGAACCGTAAAGATGCACTTCGAGATGCAGATTTCGTAGTTAATGCCATCCAGGTAGGCGGCTATGAGCCATGTACCGTAACAGACTTTGAGATTCCGAAGAAATACGGCATCAAACAGACAATCGCAGATACCCTGGGAATCGGCGGAATCATGCGTGCACTTCGTACCATTCCGGTTCTGGAAGAATTTGCGCGCGACATGGAAGAGGTCTGCCCGAACACTCTGTTCCTGAACTACTCCAACCCTATGGCAATGCTTACCGGCTATATGCAGCGTTTCACAAAGATTCGCACGGTAGGTCTCTGCCACAGCGTACAGGTATGTTCCCAGAAGCTTCTTGAGGGAATGGGAATGGAAGACAAGATTGAGGGACGTACTGAGCTGATCGCAGGTATCAACCACATGGCGTGGCTCCTTGAGATCCACGACAAAGACGGAAATGATCTGTATCCGGAGATCCGCAGAATTGCCGAGGAGAAGAATACCTCCGGTGAGAAGCATGAGGACATGGTGCGTTATGAGTATATCCGTCATCTTGGATACTATTGCACAGAGTCCAGTGAGCACAATGCAGAGTATAATCCGTTCTTCATTAAATCCAAATATCCGGAGATGATCGAGGAGTTCAATATTCCGCTTGACGAATATCCGAGAAGATGTATCAAACAGATCGAGGGCTGGGAAAAAGAGCGCGAGGATATCCTCAAGGATGGCAAGATCGGCCATGAGAGAAGTAAAGAGTATGCTTCTTATATCATGGAGGCTGTTGTTACAAACACACCGTACAAGATCGGTGGAAATGTTCTTAACAACGGTTACATCGATAACCTTCCGTCAGATGCCTGCGTAGAGGTTCCATGCTATATCGACGGAACCGGTGTACATCCGGTAAAAGTGGGCAAGCTTCCTACACAGCTGGCAGCTATGAATTCATCCAATATCAGCCCGCAGCTCCTTGCTATTGAGGCAGCAGTGACCAAAGACCGCCAGAAAATCTATCAGGCAGCCATGATGGACCCGCACACAGGTGCAGAGCTGAACATCAAAGACATCCAGGCAATGTGTGATGAGCTGATCGAGGCACACGGGGATTATATGAAGATGTACCGCTAAGGCAGGAAATGATCGGAAGGCAGCAAAAACTTTGAAATAAATATGCAAGGCAGCATAGAAAGGCCGGAACACCAGAATGGGGAGGGTGTTCCGGTCTTTCTTTATATGGAACTTTGGATAAATAATAAAAACAACTTGTTCGTATGTATATACAAGTTATAAAATGATTACAGATGAAATTAACAGGATAAATACAGATCAAAATATAAATATCCGTTTTACATCCGATGTTTGAAGGAAGAATAATACAAACGAAGGGAGCAGCTTATGGCAGAAAACGGAAAAGCAAAATATTATGCACTGATGGAAGAAATGAAAACAGACATTCTTTCCGGAAAGATTCGTCCGGGTGAGCAGCTTCCTTCTGAAAACCAGCTCAGTGTCCGCTACGGGCTGAGCAGGCATACGGTGCGAAAGGCTCTGGGGATTCTGGCAGGAGATGGATACATAGAATCCTTTCAGGGAAAAGGAACCTTCTGTGCGGATGTACTCCGTCAGATCCACGGGACCGGAAACATCGCAGTGGTAACTACATATATCTCGGATTATATTTTTCCCAGGCTGATCCAGGGGATTGATGAGGTACTGTCCGATAATGGGTACAGTATCATCCTCAAAAATACAGGAAACAGTCGTCAGAAGGAGGCAAGATTCCTGGAAGAGCTGATCAGTAAGGGGATTGACGGACTGATCATTGAACCCAGCAAAAGCGAGCTGTTGTGCAGACATGTAAGTCTGTACGAAACACTGGACAAATATCAGATCCCATATATTTTTATCCAGGGACTGTATACAGAGATGCAGGAAAAACCCCATATCCTCATGGATGATGCAGGTGGCGGTTATCTTGTTACAAAGCATCTCCTGGATTCCGGCAGACGTGACATCGCAGGTTTTTTCAAGGCAGATGACCGTCAGGGAATCGAACGGCATAAGGGCTATGTGAAGGCTTTGCAGGAGCATGGAATTGCCTATGACCCGGATAAGGTGGTCTGGTTTCACACCGAAGACCGGCGAAAAAAGCCGGCTCTTATGGTACGGAACATGGTCCGACAGAACAGTCTTCCGGATGGGATCGTATGTTACAACGACCAGATCGCTGTCCAGGTCATGGAAGAACTGGAACGTCAGGGCAAAAAGATCCCGGAAGATGTTGCAGTGACCGGCTATGACAATTCACTGTACGCAAGACAGGGACAGGGCATTACCACCATCACCCATCCCCAGGAAAAACTGGGGGAGATGGCGGCGAAGCTTCTCCTGGAAAAATTAAGTGGCGTGCCGGATGAAGAAAGTACAGTGGAACGGCTGATCCGGCCGGAACTGATTGTGCGGGGCAGCAGCGTGAAAGCAGGGGCGTGAGCACAGATACATAACCGTTTTATCAGATCGTTTTATTAGAGAATGAAGCGATGTAGATTACAGAGAACCCTATAACATTTCAGAAGATCGGACGCATGTTGGCATCAGAACCGGGCAGCAGATTTTCAGGAATGTTATGCATATGATATTAATTTTATTTTAAGGAGGATTTTTCGCATGAAAACAGGAAGAGATTACAAATTCTGGTTTTGCACAGGTTCACAGGATCTTTACGGAGATGAGTGTCTCCGCAAGGTAGCCGAGCATTCTAAGATCATTGTAGAGGAGCTGAACAAATCCGGCGTACTTCCGTTTGAAGTTGTATGGAAACCAACGCTGATCACAAATGAGCTGATCCGTAAAACCTTTAATGATGCCAATGCAGATGAAAATTGTGCCGGCGTGATCGCATGGATGCATACATTTTCCCCGGCAAAATCATGGATTCTTGGTCTCAAAGAGTATCGTAAACCGCTGTGTCACCTTCATACACAGTTCAATGTGGAGATTCCCTATGATACCATTGATATGGACTTTATGAATGAGAACCAGTCCGCACATGGCGGCCGTGAGTTTGGCCATATGGTAACCCGAATGGGAATCGAGCGTAAGGTCATTGCAGGACACTGGGCAGACAAAAAGGTCCAGGAGCGTCTGGCATCCTGGATGCGTACTGCAGTTGGTATCATGGAAAGCAGCCATATTCGTGTATGCCGTGTTGCGGATAACATGAGAAATGTAGCCGTAACAGAGGGCGACAAGGTTGAGTCTCAGATGAAATTCGGATGGGAGATCGATGCTTATCCGGTTAATGAGATCGCAGAATATGTTCAGGATGTAAGCCAGGGAGATATTGATGTTCTGGTAGAAGAATATTATAATAAATACGATATGATTCTGGATGGACGTGACCCTGAGGAATTTAAGAAGCATGTAGCAGTCCAGGCGGGAATTGAGATTGGTTTTGAGCGCTTTCTTGAGGAAAAAAACTACCAGGCTATCGTAACACACTTTGGTGATCTGGGATCCCTTAAGCAGCTTCCGGGACTTGCAATCCAGCGACTGATGGAAAAAGGCTATGGCTTCGGTGGCGAGGGTGACTGGAAAACAGCAGCCATGGTTCGCCTGATGAAGATCATGAGCGCCGGCAAAAAAGATGCAAAAGGTACTTCCTTTATGGAGGATTACACATACAATCTGGTACCTGGCAAAGAGGGAATCCTTGAGGCACATATGCTTGAGGTTTGCCCTTCTGTTGCAGAGGGAAAAGTCAGCATGAGAGTTTGCCCGCTTTCCATGGGAGACCGTGAGGATCCGGCAAGACTGGTATTCACATCCAAGACAGGCCCGGCTATCGCCACATCCCTGGTTGATCTGGGAGATCGTTTCCGCCTGCTGATCAATGAAGTGGAGTGCAAGAAGACAGAGAAACCAATGCCTGCACTTCCGGTAGGTACGGCGTTCTGGACACCGAAGCCGGATCTTTCCACGGCAGCAGAAGCCTGGATCCTTTCTGGCGGCGCACACCATACTGCATTTACCTATGATCTGACCGCAGAGCAGATGGGCGACTGGGCAGCAGCTATGGGTATTGAAGCTGTTTATATTGATGGTGATACAACGATCCGGAATCTGCAGAATGAGCTGAGATGGAACAGCATGTATTTCAGCAAATAATACGGGAGGTTTTTTAAAATGGGAGTAAACGAGGCAAAAACAGCCATTCTTGAGAACCGTACAGCTCTTGGTATTGAGTTTGGTTCCACAAGGATCAAGGCAGTTCTGGTAGATGACAAAAATCAGCCGATCGCATCCGGCGGTTACGGATGGGAGAACCAGTATGTGGACGGAATCTGGACCTACAGCCTGGAGGAGATCTGGAAGGGCCTTCAGGCCAGCTATCAGGATATGGCAAAAGATGTCCGGGAGAAATACGGCGTGGAACTGACAAGCGTAGGTGCTTTCGGTGTCAGTGCCATGATGCACGGATATATGCCCTTTAATAAAGCGGGAGAGCTGATGGTTCCTTTCCGCACCTGGAGAAACAATATCACGGGAGAAGCTTCTGAGAAGCTGGCAGAGCTTTTTCATTACAATATCCCTCAGAGATGGAGCATCGCACACCTGTATCAGGCGATCCTTAACGGTGAGGAGCATGTAAAAGATATCGATTATATCACCACTCTGGAAGCCTATGTGCACTGGAAACTCACCGGAAAAAGAGTTCTTGGTATCGGTGATGCGGCAGGTATGTTCCCGATCGACAGTGAAACGAAGGACTACAACGAGGAGATGGTGCGGAAGTTCGATGAACTGGTTGCGCCTTATGGATTCCCATGGAAACTCCGCGATATTATGCCGAAAGCTCTGGTGGCAGGTCAGGATGCAGGAGTTCTTACTGAGGAAGGCGCAAAGCTTCTGGATGTAAGCGGAAAGCTGAAAGCCGGAATTCCCATGTGCCCGCCTGAGGGAGACGCAGGAACCGGTATGGTTGCCACAAACAGTGTACGTCAGCGTACCGGAAATGTTTCCGCCGGAACATCCGTATTTGCCATGATCGTTCTGGAAAAGGCTCTTTCCAAACCGTACAAAGAAATCGATATGGTAACAACTCCGGCAGGAGATCCGGTTGCCATGGCACATTCCAACAACTGTACGTCGGATCTGAACGCATGGGTAAATGTGTTTAAGGAATTTGCAGAAGCTATGGGCATGGAAGTAGATACGAACAAACTGTTCGGAACTCTTTATAACAAAGCACTGGAGGGCGATCCGGACTGTGGCGGTCTTCTTTCCTACTGTTATTTCTCCGGTGAGCATATGACCGGTTTTGAAGAGGGACGTCCACTGTTTGTACGTTCTCCTGAGAGCAGATTTACACTGGCAAACTTTATGCGAAATAATCTTTACACCTGCCTCGGCGCCATGCGTGTAGGTTTGGATATCCTTCTGAATCAGGAGCAGGTAAAGATCGATAAGCTTCTGGGCCACGGCGGCCTCTTTAAGACAAAGGGTGTCGGCCAGCAGATCCTTGCAGATGCGGTAGATGCCCCGGTATCTGTAATGTCCACAGCAGGAGAAGGCGGAGCCTGGGGAATCGCGCTTCTGGCTTCCTATCTGATCAACAAAAAAGACGGCGAAGATCTTGCAGATTTCTTGGATGAAAATGTTTTCAAAGGAAATGAAGGCAGCACACTGGCGCCGAAAGCCGAAGGCGTGAAAGGATTCAACGCATTTATGGACCGGTATATGAAAGGTCTTGGCATTGAGAGAGCAGCAGTGGAATCCGAAATCTGGTAAAATGCAGGATGTGCGGAAATGAGAATACCTGTTTTCGGATACGAGGAAAAACAGAGGGAAATCTGTCGGATTTCTGCTCTGTGTCCAGAGAGGAAAATGAATGAACGAGAGTAGCCACGAAAAGAAACCAACATCCGGCCAGATGGTTCATGTCGTGATCGATCGTCCAATGAATACCTGCCATCCGGAACACAAAGATCTTTTTTATCCGGTAAATTATGGTTACATTGAAGGAATCATCGCCCCGGACGGAGAGGAACAGGACGTCTACGTTCTTGGCATTGATCACCCTGTAAAAGAATTTACAGGAAAAGTGATCGCCATCGTCCACCGCCTCAATGATGTGGAAGATAAATGGGTGGCAGTGCCGGAAGATATGACTATGACAGCACAGGATATCATGGAACAGGTTCGGTTTCAGGAGCAGTATTTTGAGACAGAAATAGAAATGCTGGAATAAGAAAATTAAAAACAGGAGCAGACATGGCATGCCATGTGACTGCTCCTGTTTTTGGATAGGATTCATATGAAAAGCTGTCTTGTAAGAATGTAATAAAACTGTTATGATTCTGGTAGATCCGGATAAGAATCTTGTTCTGGTATATAATTTTGAACATGGAACCTCGGAACCATATACATTACAGGACTCTGTGAAAGCAGGAATTTATGAAGATCTGTGGATTGATTTTTCTGCTATGAAAATGAATGGATTTTATTGAAAATATTTCTCCGTAATGTTATCATTGGACACGAAAAACACAGAAAAAATTAAAAAACAAAAAAATAAACGGTTGTATATGTGTCTGTAATACGATCAGGGACAGCCGGTCAGAGAACAGAATGATGGGTGGCAAAATGTTTGATGACCAGGGCTATACAGGAGGAGAACAGAATGAAATTAACCATGCTTGGAACAGGTAACGCACTGGTAACAGAGTGCTACAATACATGTTTTGTACTCAGCGATGAGTACGGCCATTTTCTGGTTGACGGAGGCGGCGGAAATACGGTGCTTTCCCAGCTGAAAAAAGCAGGTGTTGATCTGATGGATGTTCATGAGATCTTTGTTACACATAAGCACGTAGACCATATCATGGGAATCGTGTGGGTGATCCGCATCATTTGCCAGAACATGAAAAAAGGTACTTATCAGGGCGAGGCAAACATCTATGCTCATGATGAAGTGATCGGACTTCTGAAAGACATGGCATTTAAGCTTCTGAATAAGAAGGAGACACAGTACATCGGTGACAGACTTCATCTGATCGAGGTAAAAGACGGCGAGGAAAAAACAATTCTTAATAAGAAAGTGACCTTCTTTGATATCGGTTCCACCAAGGCGAAACAGTTCGGTTTCCAGATGATCTATGACGGTGGTAAGGTACTTACCTGCTGCGGTGACGAACCATACAATGAATGTGAAGAGAAATACGCAAAAGGCAGCGACTGGATGTTCCACGAAGCATTCTGTCTGTATGGACAGCGTGATATCTTCAATCCTTATGAGAAACACCACTCTACGGTTAAGGATGCCAGTGAGCTGGCTGAGAACCTTGGAGTTAAGAATCTTGTCCTGTATCACACAGAGGATAAGAACATTAAGAAACGTAAAGAGCTTTACGGAGCAGAAGGCAGAGAGTATTATCACGGAAATCTGTTTATTCCGGATGATCTTGATGTGATCGAGATGTAAGAAATATAGATAAAGGACCGGGAATGAGACTGTGGTGGCATTCCCGGTTTTGAGGTGACAGAACATATGCCAGTAACAGACCGAATCACCCTTGAGAAAAAATATGAAAAACTTCAGGAAATCCTCCGTTCATTCGGAAGTGTGGCGGTAGCGTTTTCGGGCGGAGTGGATTCCACATTTCTTCTGAAAGTGGCGCAGGAGACACTTGGCGATAAGGCCATAGCCATCACTGCATGCCCCTGCTCCTTTACAGAAAGAGAGAGGAAAGAAACCGAGGATTTCTGCAGGGAAAATCACATTCATCAGGAGATATGCAAGCTTAATGAATTTGAGATTCCGGGATTTCGCCAGAATCCTCCGGATCGCTGCTACATCTGCAAAAAAGGCATTTTTACCAGATTATGGGAAGTAGCGAAAAAGAACAACATCAATGTGCTTGCGGAAGGTTCCAACATGGATGATCTGGGCGACTACCGTCCGGGAAAAAGAGCTATCCAGGAACTTGGTGTGCGAAGTCCCCTTCAGGAAGCCGGACTCTATAAAGAAGAGATCCGTGAACTGTCAAAGGAGATGAATCTTCCTACCTGGAACAAGCCGTCTTTTGCCTGTCTTGCTTCCAGATTTGTATACGGTGAGACCATTACCAAGGAGAAGCTTCACATGGTAGATCAGGCCGAGCAGTTTCTGATGGATCTGGGATTCCATCAGTTCCGTGTTCGCATCCACGGTACCATGGCAAGGATCGAGGTTCCAGAAGAAGAGATCCTGAAAATTGCAGATAATGAAACAAGAACAAAGATCACAGAGAAATTCCGCACATTGGGATTTTCTTACGTGACTCTGGATCTTCAGGGCTTCCGTTCCGGAAGTATGAATGAAACACTGGGAAAATAAGTATCAGAAAATAAAATAATCCCCCGGAAATACCGCGCGAGAAGTATTTCTGGGGGATTGCTGCACGAATAGAACCGGAGGCTCCGTTACTGTGTTCAAATCTCAATTTTCGGATTGAGAATATCTGTCTGGCAGGCTGTATATCTTACATATAATCCTTCAGCACATCATGATCCCGCAGTACCTTCTCAACCACAGTACCCTTCACAACATTAAGAAGTGGTTTCTTCAGTGCATTTAGCGGCCCTGGCAGCTGGATCTCCAGCGGGGATTTTCCGTCCATCAGCTTCACACTGCTGTCCAGAAGCTCACGGATATCGTAAACGCTTCCCCATACTTCCGGAACCCCACGGTCTACACCGAAAAGTCCGTATACAGCCTCCATTGCAGTACGTACGGAATATTCTGTTGTGAATACGGTATCACGAGGAGTTTCCGCAAACTGGCCCAGGAATGCAAAGTTTACACAGCCATCCGGGATAACATCCGGGCGGTCACCTTTGGTACGGGGCATGAAGAATGCGGTGATGTACGGCATCATGGTCGGAACGCAGACAGCGCTGTTTTCTGCCATATCGTCGATCTGATCTACCGGAACACCCAGGTGGTACAGCCACTCGGCGGTAATTTCCTTACCGGTACAATCTTTCATCGGTTTCTTGATATAGTCACCAGGAACATCGGTAAACAGTCCGTAAACCCATACGCAGACCTTTTTCGGGTCCTGATCCTTGAACTGTCCCTGACGGTTGATGGTCCAGCTTAAGAGCCACTTGGAATCCTGGCAGCTTACGATACCGCCGGTAACAACCTTGCCGGTACGTGGGTCACGCTGGCAGATGTTGGTGATATACGGGATGATATGGTCGTCCAGAGTGGTGACAGTAGCGGATTCCCAGTTTGTCTTGGCAATGTCTGAGCAGAATTTCTCCGGATGTCCGAAGGACGGATCCTGAGCCGCGATATTTTTCCACAGGGACCAAACGCCACTGGTACGGACCTCCGCATCGCCGTTTGGCGCGTGGTTCTGGCCGCCGTAGATCGTACCCTCTGTACAGCTTCCGTTAGTGACGAAAACATAATCATTTTCTGTAAGAAGGATGCCCTGCTCCACATCTTTTACCTTGCATTCGATAGCAGTGGCGATCTTTTTGCCATCTTTAAAATTAAAGATCACGTTTGTGACCTCAGTATTAAACTGGAAGTCAACACCTGCATCCTCCAGATATTTTTTCATGGGAAGAATCAGGGATTCGTACTGGTTGTACTTGGTGAATTTCAGGGCGCTGAAATCCGGAAGACCTGCAATGTGGTGGATAAAACGCTGGAAGTAAAGCTTCATCTCCAGAGCACTGTGCCAGTTTTCAAATGCGAACATGGTCCTCCAGTACAGCCAGAAGGTGGAATCAAACACTTCATCATCAAATACATCTTCGATGGTTTTATCGTAAAGATCCTCATCCTTTGTCATGAACAGCTTCATGATCTCCATGCAGCCCTTCTGGCTCAGGTTAAATTTTCCGTCGGTGTGGGCATCCTGTCCACGGTTGACGGTTGCACGGCAGAGAGAATAGTTCGGGTCGTGCTTGTTCAGCCAGTAGAACTCGTCCAGAACAGAAGCACCCGGTTTTTCAAGGGAAGGAATACTGCGGAAAAGATCCCACAGGCACTCGAAATGGTTTTCCATCTCACGACCGCCACGCATGATATAGCCTCTGGACGGATCAAAGATTCCATCGCAGGCACCTCCGGCAATATCCATGGCTTCCAGGATGTGGATATGATCACCTGGCATCTGTGCGTCTCTTACCAGGAAGCATGCAGCAGCCAGGGAAGCAAGACCGCTTCCTACAATGTAGGCATGCTTGTCGTCCACACCTTCCGGTTTTTCCGGACGGGCAAAGGCTTCGTAGTTACCGTTGGAATAATAAATCCCTTTGCTGTTTTTGTCATGCTTTCCACGCTCGGTGTTGCGGTAGTTTGTAGTAGTTTCTTTCACATGGAGGTTTTCCTCTTCGTTGATCTCTCTTGTTTTTTTCATCAGCATGGCTGCGCCGGCTCCGGCTGCCGCAAGTGCTGCAAGTCCCATGAATCCTTTTTTATCTGACATATGACATCCACCTTTCGTAAATGAGATACCTGTTTGTATCGGATTAACTGTTCTTTGTTGCTGTTGAGGCTATGATAGCCCATCCGGAAAAAAGATTCTATTTACAAAATACCGAAAGTGTTCAGTTTTTTATCATTATGTCTGTTTTGATAAGTTTTTATTCTGTATGCATTTCTGCTGTTTTGTTTCTGGCGGCAAAATTGCGGATGGCGTTGTCGATGCTTCCGTACAGTGCGGTTGCGGTATCATCTGCGATTTCGCGATAATCTTCGCGCATGCCGTTTTTGATCCAGTCCAGCATGATCCCTACAAAGCTGTATTTATATAGATCTGAGATAAAAATTTTCTGTTCATCCGTGATGGGGATATCTTTTGATTTTTCTGTTACCACGCCCATAAGAAGATCGTAGGTAAGCTGGAACAGATAATTCTCGATCTGTTCCCGCCCCACGCAGCGGTATACATTTAAGATAAACGGCTTGTTTTCCATCACGGCATCAAAGATCTGCAGAAGCCCTTCATGCCAGGTGGAAGAGGTTTTTTTGCCCTGAAGGGCAATTCTGGCATCTTCCAGACAGCACCACTCCACAAGATCATAGATATCTTTGAAATGATAGTAAAAAGTCATGCGGCTGATCCCGCAGTCCGTAGTCAGGTCGTTGATGGTGATCTTATCTAAAGGCTTCTTAAGAAGCAGATGTTTCAGGGATTCTTCCAGGGCAAGCTTGGTTGCGTTTGTCATGTCTTGCGGCCTCCTTTGGCAAGGTTATAGTTATTAATATAACATGAAAGTGCACAGAAAATCCATGTTAAACAGTGACTTTTCTGTGAAATTATGATAGACTGAACCTGGAATATTTTGCGGAACAGAACGGAGCGTACTATGAAGAAAAAATCAGTTTGTATCCTGCTGATCTTTGCTGCCGTGATAGTACTTACTTATGTGACAGGAGAATCCTATTACAGAGGAATCAGTGAAAAAGCAGGGTTGGATAAACAGGAAGAGAAAATATATAAATATCAGTATGACATGATCGTGGACAGCCCCGATTCCCAGTTCTGGCAGGCAGTATATGACAGTGCGAAGAAAAAAGCAGCTCCCAATAATGTACTGATTGAGATCATGGGGCCGGACAGAGAAACATCCTATGATAAACTTGATTATATGAATATGAGTATTGCGGCCAAGGCGGATGGTATTATCCTGCAGTATAATGGAGAAGCCGGTCTGGAAGAAGCAATCAATACTGCAGTAAGAAACGGAATACCGGTGGTTACAGTCATGAGTGATGCGGTGCACAGCCGCCGCCAGAGCTTTGTGGGAGTCAGCGATTATCAGCTTGGCATGGCTTACGGGGAAATTGTTGCCAAATACGTGGATGAGAACACGAAGAAGATCCTGATCCTGCAGAAACGGGACATTGATGATATGAACGAAAGTCAGATATACACTCAGATCAGCAATGCGGTGAAGATGGCAGCTGGTTCTGAGGATATTGAGATCAAGGGAAGGAATCTTCTGTCAACAGGAACCTTTGAAACAGAGGAGGCAGTTACTGATATTTTTCAGCAGAAGCGGAATGTTCCGGATATCCTTGTGTGTATGGATGAGGAGACAACGGAGTGTGCAAGACAGGCAATTCTGGATTTCAACCTTGCAGGAAAAGTGAAGATCATTGGTTATTATACATCTGAGGATATTCTGGCGGCAGTTGAAAAAGGTGTTATTTCAGTTACCTGTGATGTGGACACGACCCAGCTGGGACAGTACAGTGTGGAGGCAGTTACCAGCTATATAGAAGATGGAAGAACCAATTCTTTCTACAACGTAGACATTAATTTTCTTGACAGAACAGCAGTGAAGAAGATGAGGAGGGAGGCAGTCACAGATGAAAAAGATCCGTTGGAGTGACTTTTCTCTTGTAAGCAAGATCATGATCGAGGTTGGCGTGCTGGCAGTTTTACTGTTCAGCATCAACATGCTGTTTTATGCGCGGATCAACAACTCCATGCAGGAGATGGATGATGTGTATGCCAGCAATGCCCAGATCACAGAGCTTGGGCAGGTTTTTGACGATGTGCAGGACAGTATGTACCAGTATCTGAAGGTAAAAAACTCTCAGGCACTGATGGATTATTATCAGAATGAGGCGAAATACAGGCAGGAGCTGGAGAAGTTAAATGAACGGAATATTGATGATTCCGTAAAACTTCTGGAGAAGAAGATACGTAAGATGTCGGAATCATATCTTTCCTGTACCGCAGGAACTGTAGCTGCCAAGAGAGGCAGGAATGTGGAGAAATATAAGCAGGAATATGATGAAAGTCTGGAGCTTTACAGTTATATCCAGAGTTCTATGGATGAGCTGAACAAGCAGCTTTTTAAAGAAAATTCCCAGACTTATGCAGCTCTCCGGGCGGTTATGAGATATCTGGAGATCAGTAATATGATGATCATGCTTCTGGTGGTGATCTGTGGAATGTTCCTTCTGATCATGGCAACAAGGGAGATGTTCCTGCCGCTGACTAATATGGCAGAAACTGCACAGCTGGTAGGTCAGGGGAATTTTAATGTAAAGATGCCCCCAGCAGATTCCAGGGATGAGCTTGGAACGGTAACAAGAGCCTTTAATACCATGGTGGATAATCTTGGTCTTTACATTGCCAGGACAAAGGCCAGCATGGAAAAAGAACAGCAGATGATAGAGAGGGAGCTTTTGATGGAAACACATCTCAAGGAGGCACAGCTTAAGTATCTCCAGTCTCAGATCAACCCGCATTTCCTTTTTAATTCCCTGAATGCAGGAGTACAGCTTGCAATGATGGAGGATGCAGAAAAAACCAGTATCTTTGTGGAAAAGATGGCAGATTTTTTTCGCTACAATGTAAAGAAGGGTGAGGAAGATGCCACACTGGAGGAAGAACTGGAGGCTGTGGATAATTACATTTATATTCTGAATGTACGGTTTGCCGGGGACATCCATTTTTCAAAAAAAGTGGAATGTGATGTGGAAAATGTACGTGTTCCCAGTATGATCCTGCAGCCGGTTGTGGAAAACGCAGTCAATCATGGAATCCGGAATATAGATTGGGAAGGACATATTGATCTCAGTGTGGAGAAATGGAACGACCATATTGAGATCAGTGTTCGGGATAACGGACTGGGCATGACCGGAGAACAGATACAAAGAGTACTGTCAAAAAAAGTCCACAGCAGTTCAGGCGAGGGTGATTCCACGGGAATCGGAATGAATAATGTGATCAGCCGTCTGGAACTATATTATGAGCGGGACGGATTAATGGAAATATACAGTGAAGGTGAAGGAATGGGAACAGAGGTAGTGATCAATATTCCTCTGGAGAGGAGCGAAAAAAATGTACAGAATCCTGATTGCTGATGATGAGGGGATCATGCTGGAATCCCTGAAAAATATTATAAGTTCCAACTATGGAAATGAATGTGAGATCCATACAGCCAAGACAGGCCGTGTGGTTGTGGAGGAGGCGGAGAAATATCCGCCGGATATCTGCTTTATGGACATTCAGATGCCGGGCTTAAGTGGGATCCAGGCAATCCGGGAAATTCAGAAATTTAACAGATCTGTGGTCTTTGTGATCATTACAGCCTATGATAAATTTAATTATGCCAAGGAAGCGGTAAATCTTGGAGTTATGGAATTTCTTACCAAGCCGGTAAACAAAAAGGTGATTTTGGAAACATGCTCCAAAGCTATGGAAAAGGTAGATTACACAAGACAGAAGCGAAGCGATGATCTCCGTATCCGTGAAAAGCTGGAGACAGTTGTGCCCATGATCGAAAGCGGATATATCAATAATATTCTTCTGCAGGATGATTTTCAGACATATCAGGATAATTACAGGGAGCTTCTGGATATCCGGGAAGAATATGGATATATGATCGTGGCTGAATTCGGGGATTCCACGGAAAATGGCGTTCTTACCAATGCGGTGGGGGCCAGTGTGAAGGCAAACAAATTTTATTCCACATTCCGGGAAATCGCTCAGGGATTTTTTGAATGTCTGGTAGGACCCATTATGGGAAACCGTATTGTACTGCTTGTTCCATACCGTAATTCCAGGGAGTCCTATGAGGAACGTGTGGAGGTTGTAACAAGAACCAGAAACATGGTACATAAGCTGGAAAGCAGGATCGACAGTAAATTTCGCTGTGGTATCGGCCGGGTGAAGGAGATGGGAAGCACCATGAAAGAATCCTTCAAGGAGGCCATGATCGCACTTCGGGAAAGCACCAGCCATGTTATACATATTGAGGATGTTCCGGCTGCACAGAAATATGACGGCGAATATCCAAGAGATCTGGAACGTCGCTATGAAAAGCGGGTGATGGATAAGGATGTGGCAGGAGCTTTAAGCTGTGCCGAGGAATTTATCAGGTGGATGGAGAAGCAGCCGGGAGTAGATCTGGAGGACATGCGCATCAAGATCCTGGAGCTTGTGATGGGAGTGGAAAAAAAGGCCTTTTTTGCAGGTACCGTGAAATATGCGATCAGCTGCCGCAGAAATTATATTCATGAGATCCAGGAATATACAGATATAGAAGGAATGAAAAAATGGTTCCTGGGCAAAACATCAGAAATCTGCAGTAACATGGAAAGTGCAAGGGAAAAAGAAGCGGTTTCTATTATCGAAAAAGCAAAGTCCTATATTCGGGACAATTACAAAAAAGATATTTCACTGGATGAGGTGTCACGGGAGGTGGATATCAGCCCTTATTATTTCAGCAAGCTTTTTAAGCAGGAGACCGGAGGAAATTTTATCGAGTATCTTACAGAAGTGCGGCTTCGGAATGCAAGAGAACTTCTCAAAGATTCAGGGCTTTCCATCAAGGAGATCTGTGCGGAATCCGGATACAGCGACCCCAATTATTTCAGCAGGATATTCAAAAAATACGAAGGCGTGACACCAAGTGAATTCAGAGAGAGGTTGAGGTAGACAATATGAGCGGGGGGAAAATGATCAGGAAGCTGTTGATCTTGCTGTGTCTGTTGACATTGATGCTGAATGGCTGTGCTTCCGAAAAAATAAAGCAGACAGCTGCACAGGAAAACGATACAGAGGAAGACAGTGGTGAAAAGAAAATTCAGATCGGTCTTACAGTGGATTCCTTTGTTATTGAGAGGTGGATTCGTGACAGGGATGCATTCGTGGCAACCGCAAGGGAATTGGGAGCGGAAGTGAATGTTCAGGATGCGGGAGCAGATACAAAAGAGCAGATCAGCCAGATCGACTATTTTATCAGGAAGCATATGGATGTGATCGTGATCATTGCCAGAGACTGCAAGGCATTATCTGAGGCTGTGGAGCGTGCCCACAATGTAGGGATCAGGGTGATCTCCTATGACCGTATGGTAAATGATGCGGATACAGACATGTATATTTCCTTTGATAACCGGAAAGTCGGAGAGGTCATGGCACAGTCCATGATGGAAGCGATCCCTGATGGCGGAAAGATTTTTATGGTCCAGGGATCTGCTTCAGATAACAATGTGGACATGGTAAAAGAGGGATTTGAAGACACTCTGAAAAACAGTGATCTGAAGGTGGTTTACGAAGCCAACTGTGAGGGCTGGGTCGCGGAGCTGGCAGCAGATTATGTGGAGGAGGCACTGGAAGAGTACCCCGATGTAAAGGGAATCATGTGTGGAAATGATGATATTGCCAGCCAGGTGATACAGGTTCTTGCGGAAAACCAGCTTGCCGGACAGGTGATCGTGGTAGGCCAGGATGGTGATCTGGCTGCATGTCAGCGTATTGTAGAAGGAACCCAGTACATGACAGCATTTAAATCTATCGAAGATCTGGCATGCCAGGCAGCTGAATATGCGGTGAAGATGGCAGAAGAGGGAAAGCTTCCGTCAGATGTGACAGATACCATGAACGATGGAAGCTACGATATCCCGGCGAAGGTGCTGGAACCGGTTGCCGTTACAAGGGATAATATTGATGAGGTGATCATTGACGGCGGTTTCCACAGAAGGGATGAAGTATATCTCAATACAGATTATGATACAGAGTAATGCAGAACAGATTGCATACCGGCATATATGTGGTGGTGAAATTCTGCAAGTAATGTGGCAGTGTAGCCATATGTGCAATAATACACAATTATGACAAAAATCAATAGCAGATTTTTGGTGCAAAAATGTCTTGCCTGATGCAGGGCATTTTTCTTTTGCAAAAAAATGTCTCTGTCATTGCCAACTATGTCCAGACAGTCCTGTGCTATAGTAACATCATCGAAGGAAACGTGATTCAAAAAACAAATAATGAAACGGAGGATTTTACAATGAAAAGAAAAATGGTATCTGCACTTCTTTGCGCAACAATGGTAGCTGGTATGGTGGTAGTTCCGGCAGCAACAGCACAGGCAGCAGACAAGAAACTGATCGGTGTTACCATGCCGACCAAGGATCTCCAGAGATGGAACCAGGATGGCGAGAACATGAAGAAAGAGCTGGAGGCAGCAGGATATGAAGTAGACCTTCAGTATGCATCCAACGACGTAAGCACACAGGTTTCCCAGCTTGAGAACCAGGTAGCAAACGGATGCGACCTTCTGGTTGTGGCATCCATCGACGGAAGCAGCCTTGGCGAGCCTCTGAAACAGGCCAAAGAAAAAGGAATTCCGGTTATCTCCTATGACCGTCTTCTTATGAATTCTGATGCAGTTTCCTATTATGCAACATTTGATAACTACAAAGTAGGACAGAAACAGGGCGAGTACCTGGTAGACGCACTGGATCTTGATAATCAGGATGGACCGTTTAACATCGAGCTGTTCACAGGAGATCCTGGTGATAACAACTGTAACTTCTTCTTCGGTGGTGCAATGGATGTTCTCCAGAAATACATCGATGACGGTAAGCTGGTAGTAAAATCCGGACAGACAGAGTTCGAGCAGGTTGCTACCGCAAACTGGGATAGTGCAAAAGCACAGGACAGAATGGATACCATCATCGCAGGTAACTACTCTGACGGAACAAACCTTGACGCAGTTCTCTGCTCCAACGATTCCACAGCCCTTGGTGTTGAGAATGCACTGGCAGCTTCCTACACAGGAGAATATCCGATCATCACCGGTCAGGACTGTGATACACCGAACGTTAAGAACCTTGTAGCAGGAAAACAGGCAATGTCCGTATTTAAAGATACAAGAGCTCTTGCATCTGCAGTAGTAAAAATGGTTGACTCCATCATGAAAGGTGAGGAGCCGGAAGTGAACGATACAAAATCCTATGATAACGGAACAGGTGTCATCCCGACATACCTTTGCGATCCGGTTGTTGTTACAACAGATAACTACAAAGAAATCCTGATCGATTCCGGATACTACACAGAGGATCAGATCAAATAATCATAATTTTTAAGAAAGAAATTTATCACATGCAGGCGGGGAATATAACCGCCTGCATGAACAGTGGAAAGGGAGGGAAATTGAGTTGGCTAAGATACTTCTGGAAATGAAAAATATCACCAAAACTTTCCCAGGTGTAAAGGCACTGGATAATGTTAATCTCCAGGTCGAGGAAGGCGAGATCCACGCACTGGTAGGTGAGAACGGTGCCGGTAAATCTACATTAATGAATGTATTAAGTGGTATATATCCGTACGGCTCGTATGAAGGAAATATTATTTACGATGGTGAGATCTGTAAATTTAACACCATCAAAGACAGTGAACATAAAGGAATTGTGATCATTCACCAGGAACTGGCACTGATCCCGTATATGACTATCGGTGAAAACATGTACCTGGGCAATGAAAGAGGCAGGAGCTTTTCCATTAACTGGAATGAAACTTATGGGGAAGCAGATAAATATTTGAAAATAGTGGGACTGGAGGAATCCTCCAGAACTTTGATCAAGGATATCGGTGTAGGTAAACAGCAGCTGGTTGAGATCGCAAAGGCACTTGCAAAGAATGCAAAGCTGCTCATTCTGGATGAGCCTACCGCATCACTGAACGAAGATGACTCCAAAGCTCTTCTGGATCTTCTTCTGAAATTCAAGAAGCAGGGAATGACCTCTATCATCATTTCCCATAAATTAAATGAGATTTCCTATGTGGCAGATAAGATCACAGTTATCCGAGATGGATCTACCATTGAAACACTGGATAAAAAGAAAGACGATTTTTCTGAGCAGAGGATCATTCAGGGAATGGTTGGACGTGAGATGACAGACCGGTTCCCGAAACGTCCAAATGTAAAGATCGGCGATGTTTCCATGGAAGTTAAGAACTGGAATGTTTACCATCCTCTGTATACAGAACGTAAGGTGGTAAATAACGTATCCTTTAAAGTACATAAAGGAGAGGTTGTCGGTATTTCAGGACTGATGGGAGCAGGACGTACAGAATTGGCCATGAGTATTTTTGGCAAGAGCTATGGAACTAAGATTTCCGGCCAGGTGTTCATGAATGGAAAAGAAGTGAAGCTGAATACAGTTCAGGAGGCTATTGACAACAAGCTCGCCTATGTTACAGAGGATCGAAAAGGAAACGGATTGATCCTTTCCAAGTCCATAAAGATGAACACTACGCTTGCAAACATGTCCGGTATCAGTAATGGAAAAGTGATCGATACGGATAAAGAATACGCAGTTGCTGAGGAATACAGGAAGAAACTGAAAACCAAGTGTCCGACAGTTGAGCAGAATGTCGGAAACCTGAGCGGTGGTAATCAGCAGAAGGTCCTTCTTGCAAAATGGATGTTTGCAGAGCCGGATATTCTGATTTTGGATGAACCTACAAGAGGTATTGACGTAGGTGCCAAATATGAAATCTACTGTATCATCAATGACCTGGTCGCAGCAGGAAAATCTGTGATCATGATCTCTTCTGAGCTTCCGGAAGTGCTTGGAATGTCAGACAGAATCTATATCATGAACGAGGGCAGATTCGTAGGTGAGGTAAGTGGTGAGGAAGCTACATCTGAGCTGATCATGTCCAGGATCGTGAAGTCAGGTAAAGGAGAGTAAGAAGATGGAGAAAAAGATTAGTTTTTCAGAAATATTAAAAAAATATACCATGGTCATTGTTCTGGTATTTGTTGTGATCATGTTTTCTGTGAACACAAAGGGCGTTATGCTTCTTCCGCAGAATGTAAATAACCTGGTAGCCCAGAATGCATATGTATTTATTCTTGCAACCGGTATGCTGTTCTGTATTTTAACAGGTGGTAACATTGATCTGTCAGTTGGTTCTGTTGTATGCTTTGTTGCTGCTGTCGGTGGTAAGATGATGGTTCTCAACAGTATGAACCCGTATCTCACTATGATCGTGATGCTTCTTGTGGGTATTGCCATTGGTGCATGGCAGGGATTCTGGATCGCTTATGTACGAATTCCTCCATTTATTGTTACTCTGGCAGGTATGCTTGCTTTTCGTGGCCTTTCCAACGTAGTTCTGGAAGGACAGACCCTGGCCCCGATGCCGGATGCTTATCTGGCTCTGTTCAATAACTATATTCCGGACTTCCTTGGTGGAGGTGAAGGATTTAACAGAACATGTTTTGTAGTTGGCATTATTGTCTGCATCGTCTATGTTGCACTTGTTATGAAAAACCGTGCAGACCGTGCAAAAAAAGGCTACAGTGTTGAGTCTTTCGGTGGTGTTGCAGTGAAGATGGTTCTGATCTGTGCAGTTGTTCTTGCATTCATGTTCAGACTTGCTCAGTACAAAGGTATCCCGAATTCCCTTCTCTGGGTTGTAGTGATCATCGCAATCTATACATACATTGCTTCCAAGACTACAACAGGTCGTTATTTTTATGCAGTTGGCGGTAATGAGAAGGCAACAAAGCTTTCCGGTATTGATACGAACAAAGTTTATTTCCTTGCTTACTTGAACATGGGTCTTCTGGCTGCTATCGCAGGTATGGTGACAATGGCCAGATTGAATTCTTCCAACCCGCAGGCTGGTACAAACTTTGAGATGGATGCGATCGGTGCTTGTTTTATTGGTGGTGCTTCTGCTTATGGTGGTACCGGTACAGTTCCTGGTGTTATCATTGGTGCACTTCTGATGGGTGTTCTGAATCTTGGTATGAGTATCATGGGTATTGACCAGAATATCCAGAAGGTTGTTAAAGGTATGGTTCTTCTGGCAGCGGTTATCTTCGA
>NZ_JAJEPT010000025.1:0-32625 GCF_020686995.1 Blautia fusiformis | reverse complement strand
TAAGTCCCGAAAAAGAGTTATCCACTTTTCATAATTCCGCTGCCTTCATTTATTCAGGAGTACTTTCAGGCCCCTTTGCAGGGCTTGTGGATAAGTACTCTGAAAAGCCCGAAAAACTAATAGTTTTTTGAGTTTTTCATAGTATTCATCTATTAGTAAAAATGACGAATACCCTGTCTGCCTGATTCGCTTTTTCTTTATCTTTGCGTTACAATAGGAACATCAGGTAAAGGAGAACGGCATCCATGGCAAAAGTATATACAGAAGAAGAACTGAATAATTTCAGCAGGGAAACACTTATGGCAGTCATCCTGTCCATGCAGGATCAGATTCACCAGCTGAATACAAACATGGAGCGCCTGATCGAGCAGATCGCTGACGCAAACAATAAGCGTTACGGCCGTTCTTCCGAAAAACTGGAAACGATCTCCGGACAGCTGGAACTGGAGCTTATATTTAATGAGGCTGAAGCACTTACGGAAACACTGTATGTAGTTGAGCCTGTTGAGGAAGATGTGATACAGCCGCGTCGTAAAAATAAAGGAAAACGGGAGGCAGCTCTAAAAGATCTTCCGATTGAAGTGATCGTCCATACCCTGTCAGAAGAAAAACTCCAGGATGTCTTTGGCACAGATGGATGGAAACAGCTTCCAGACGAGATATATAAAAGGGTACGTGTGCAGCCGGCAGTCTATACTGTTGAAGAACATCATGTGGCAGTCTACGCTGGTAAGGACAACCAGACAATCATAAAAGCGGACCGTCCGAAGAATCTGCTCCGTAACAGCCTGCTCACTCCGTCACTTGCGGCAAGCATCATGAATGCCAAGTACGTAAACGGGCTTCCTCTTTACAGGATCAGCCAGGAATTCCTGCGGAATGACATCCATATCTCCAGACAGGTCATGGTAAACTGGATGATCCAGTGTGCGGACAGGTATCTGGGAATCCTTTATGACCGGCTCCATAAGGAGATGTATCAGTTTCATGTACTTCAGGCTGATGAGACTCCAGTCATGGTCACTAAGGATGGACGGCCGGTAAACAGTAAAAGTTACATGTGGATCTATCGGACCGGAAAGAGTTATGCGGATACTCCGATCATCCTGTATGAATACCAGCGAACCCGAAAAGCGGACCATCCGGAAGAATTCCTGAAGGATTTTAAAGGGATCGTAGTATGCGACGGTTACTCTGCATACAGGAAGCTGGACAGGGAAAATCCAGACATCGTCTTTGCCGGCTGCTGGTCACATGCAAGGCGCAGGTTTGCGGAGGCATTGAAAGCCCTGCCGAAAGCAGCACAGAAAAATGCGAAAGAGACTGTAGCTTACGAAGCAGTCAGCCGGATCGCAGCAATCTATCATCTGGACAACCAGATGGAGGGACAGCCTGCAAAAGTCAGAAAGATGTACCGTCAGGCCAATATCAGACCTCTTGTAGAGGCCTTCTTTGCATGGGCAAAAGAGATCCAGATTAAAAATCAGCTTTCCAGAGGAAAGACTCTGGATGGGATCAACTACTGTATCAATCAGGAAGTTTCTCTGAAAGCCTTTCTGGAAGACGGTGATATTCCTATGGATAACAATGCGACAGAAAGTGCTCTGCGTAGCTTTTGTCTCCATAAGCATACATGGAAGCTGATCGACAGTCTGGATGGCGCAAATGCCAGTGCTATTATCTACAGCATCACAGAAACGGCAAAAGCTAACAATCTGAATCCTTTTCGGTATCTTGAACATGTCCTGACTGTATTGAAGGACCACCAGGATGACAGGGAATATAGTTTTATAAATGATATCCTGCCATGGTCTGAAAAACTTCCAGCAATATGCCGGAGCAAAACAAAAGCAACTAATATTTAAAACCTTGCCGCCGGAAACGGCGGCTTAAAGTTAGAGCAGTACGGATAGTTTACCGTATACGAAAGAAAGGTCAAGGGGTGTAGAAACAAGCATTTTGTCGACCTGCAACAATTACAAGCCTCGTTGGAAAAGCAATGGGGTGTTTTTTAACCGGTTTTTTGGTGGATTCGTTTTGAGAGCAACTTTGAAATCAAATTTTGTTGCTTCGGCAATGAGCTGTTCTATCATAGAAATCTCTCTGTTGAGGTTGTAGAAGGTCTTTTGAATGAGGAAAATACAGGTTTATAGCGTTAGTGTAAACCACTCTTCTGAAGGTTAGCGATGACTTGTAACTAAAATAGCGACAAAATAAATTAAAAACTAAGATCAGTCTCTAAATAATTGATATTCTATGTGAAAGAGCGTATAATATAAGTACAAGAACAGGAGGCGATTATATGCTGGATGTAAATATGATAATTGCAAACAACATTCAGGCTGAACTGAAAAAAGAAAACAAAAAGCAGGTTGATCTGGCAGAAGGAATTGGAGTCTCCAAACAGACAATGAGCAAAATTATGAATGGTGCAAGAGCAATCAATGCGATTGAACTTCATAAGATTTCTGAATATCTGCATGTGTCGATGGATTCTCTGATGAAGATGCCAGAAAAGCCGATGGATACGAATGTGATTCATGCGTTTATGGGGCGTGTTAAAACAGAAGAAGCAAGAAAGGGAATCCGGCTTGCGGATGAACTGTCCGACATGATTCTGTTCCACACTAGGGCATGCGAGAATGGCAAAAAGATGGAGCAGCTCTGGGAGGATAAGTGATGAACAATGTTCTGAAAGATAGCCTTTTTGTAAGCCAAAACAGGAAATTTGATGAAATTCAATCTGTTGTCAGGCAGTTTTCGGCAGAGTATGTCGGTAATTCTATTATCAAAGATAATATTTTTGCTGTTATACAGAACTATGCAAGAAAGAAAGAAATTGCACTGGAACTGCTTCGTTTTCCAATTCATGATGATGAATTATGGGCATTGACTTTTTTGAAGCAGGATACGATTTTTGTGTGCGTAAATACGGCACTTCCACTATGTAAGCAGTTTTTCGCTGCGTCGCATGAATTGTACCATATCTACTGTTATGTAGAAAATGCAGACCAGAGCTATATAAAAAATGGTTCTATGCTGGATTCGGCAACAGGTGATGAAACAGGAAGAACACAGGAGGACTTGGAAGCTAATGCCTTCGCAGGTCTGCTTTTGATGCCGGATCAACTTCTCCATGAGCAAATTCTACTGTATGGAATTGATAAAGATTTGGTTTCGGTAGATTCCGTTTTGATACTTATGGATATGTTTGCTATGCCCTACAAGGCAGTTGTACTGCGCTTGTTTGAAAGTGGAAACATATCCCACCAGCAGGCTGAAAAGCTGCTGGAGATAAGTTCTGCGAATGTAATGAAAAGGGCATCACTGATAGGTAAGGCAAAGCGCTGGCAGCTTGATGGCAGGGGAACAGAATCTTTTGGCACACTCCTTGAGAAAGTTGAGTATAACAGACAGCATGAGTATCTGACAGAATCCAGAGAAAATGACGATGTGGCTTACATTACTCAACTGAAAAAAGAGTACGGTTTGGATTGAGGGGTGTCAAAGCGAAGTGAAAAAATATGCACTGCTAGATACCGATTTCATTTCCAAAACGCACTCTGTTCAAGATGGCGGCGATAATCATTTGATTGACCGGGTCATGGAATTGCCGGAATATGTGTTCTTTTGTCATGCGCAAATCGTAACAGAACTTAATCGGTATAATGCTGATGCGCCAATCTGGTTGAGCGAAAAGATTGGCGCGCAAAAGATAAAAAGCTACACAGATCAAGAAATTCTTGAAAGCCTGTCACATGTACGAGGGCCGCTGGCGTGTGCGACTTATACACAGATGTTAAAATTGGCCTGTGATGTTTTTTCTAAAGATTACTTTTCGGAACATTATCGAGCATTGGAAGATGCTGATTACACGGCGATATCGAGAGAGGATTATTTGAAAGAGCTTGAACGACTCGATATCGAAGTGGGCAAGAAAAATAATCTTGGAGAAATCAAGTCTTTTGTGCTGTTGCAGGTCTTGTCGGTGATGCTTGGGGAGCAGATTTATGTGTTCTGCTCCGATGACCGAAATGCTCGGAATGGCGCTACAAATTTTGAAGATGTTCGATGTATTAGTCTGGTATCGGTATTCTCGCGTTTGAAGGAGGAAGCAAACTGGACGTTTGAAGATGCTGAGCCGTATATTGAATCGCTCATTGCATTTTATCAAGATCATCACCAAACTACTTTCCGAGTAATGGAAGCGTCTGAGGTTAGAAGATTGCAACGGATACCATGCAGACAGGTGTTGCAGGAAATCTTTAACGGAAAATTTATTGAATTGAAAAATGGTATGTTGCGGTACAAGCGGTAAGTGAAAACAGGTTAAAGAATACCAACAATCACATGTCTAGTTGGGAAACCAGCGGAGAAAGTTATTGCAATGATAGAAGCAAAGAGTTCAGTAAAAACAGAAACATCTTAAAAAGTATACAGAGTATATTGCGAAGAAAAATCGCATATGATATAATGCTCGCAGGCAAAAAAGAATTAAAGTGTCTATAACAGAAAAAGCAAAAGCCCTCGAAGTTGCAGCTTCCAGGGCTTTCTTCGTATTTCATTTTTTATTACAGTGGATAAGTAACCACCAGGTAAGAGCTGCGCTGTTTGCAGTACAAAAGATAATTGTTGAGTTTACTACGAAACAGGAATATTCAGTTAGGCTTACGCACAACAGAAAATTTCCATTCAATGCAGAAAGGGGCGGTTTTATGAGGCAGGATACACTGGAGGGCAGAGCAAAAACGAAAAACGGTGTCATTCGATTATGCTTTTCAGTGCTTTGTATTTTATTGGAAGCAGCTTTTATCATTATCGTGATCACAAGGCTGAATGAATATGCGGAGATCGTTAATCTGCTGACTAGAGTCTTTGCAGGAATTCTGGTTCTGGCACTATATGCATCCGATCAGACCTCTTCCATGAAAATGCCGTGGATCATTCTGATACTTGTGTTTCCGATCATGGGAGTAGCGCTGTATCTGTTGATCGGATTAAATGGCGGAACCCGTAAAATGCGAGAACGATATGCGGATATCGACAGAAAGCTTCTGCCGCTTCTGCCGGACAATCGGGAAAAACTGGAAAATATCAAAAACAAAATCCCCAAAGCAGGAAATATCAGTGAGTATATTTGGAAAAATGCAGGTTATCCCGTATACCAGAACACGGATATTGTTTATTATGATGAGGCGGTAAAGGGATTAGAAGCACAGTTATCAGCACTGTCAAAGGCTGAAAAGTTTATTTTTATGGAATACCATGCGATAGAGGATGCAGAGGCCTGGAAAAAGATCCAGAAAGTGCTGGAGGAGCGTGTACAGGCAGGCGTGGAAGTGCGAGTATTTTATGATGATATGGGCTCTATTGGCTTTATTAATACGGATTTTGTAAAAAAGATGGAGCGGGTCGGAATCCACTGCCGGGTATTTAATCCGTTTATGCCGGGTCTGAATGTATTTCTGAACAACCGTGATCATCGAAAAATAACCGTGATCGATGGAAAAGCAGCTTTCACAGGCGGCTATAATCTGGCAAATGAATATTTTAATTACACCAATCCCTACGGACAATGGAAGGATACCGGGATCCGTCTTGAAGGCGATGCAGTTCAGTCGCTTACAGCAACATTCCTTGAAATGTGGAATGCAGCCAATGACAGGAATAATAATGAGGATTTCAGCAAATATTTTATAAGATCAGAATATAAGGCAGCTCAGAACGGATTTGTACAGCCTTATGCAGATAGTCCAATGGATGGTGAACAGGTAGGAGAGGAAGTTTATATCAGCATGGTCAACAAAGCTGAAAAATACTGCTGGTTTATAACGCCATATCTGATCATTACGGATGAAATGACACATGCGCTGTGTCTTGCTGCAAAGAGGGGAGTTGATGTCAGGATCATTACACCGGGAATCCCGGATAAAAAAATGATTTACAGTGTTACACGTTCCTTTTATCATGGACTGGTTAAAAATGGAGTGCGGATCTATGAGTGGACACCTGGCTTCTGTCACGCCAAGATGAGCGTGGCAGATGACTGTATGGCAACCTGCGGAACCATAAATCTGGATTACAGAAGCCTTTATCATCATTTTGAAAACGGATGCTTTATGGCAGACAGTCCGGCTGTGTTATCCATAAGAAATGACCTGGAAAAAACAATGAAGGAATGTCGGGAAGTAACAGAACAATACCGGACAGGACGCAGTGCATATCTTCGTCTGGGACAGCTTTTCATGAGATTGTTTGCAGGATTATTGTAAGGAAGAGGTGTAAATCTATGTGTACAGCAGCAACGTATCAGACAAAGGATTTTTATATGGGAAGAACTCTTGACTATGAGTTTTCCTATGGGGAAGAGGTGACCATAACCCCAAGAAATTATGAGTTCGATTTCCGATATGCAGGAAAAGTAAAAACACATTATGCTCTCATAGGAATGGCGTTTGTAGCAGGAGATTATCCGCTTTATTATGATGCGGCTAATGAAAAGGGACTGGGTATGGCAGGACTTAACTTTGTGGGGAATGCGGCATATGCAGAGGAAGTGGCAGAGACAGATAAGGATCTTGTCCAGGTGGCGCAATATGAATTTATTCCATGGATCCTTACCCAGTGTGCTTCGGTGGCTGAAGCAAGGAGGATGCTTTCCAATATGGAGCTTATGGGAACACCCTTCAGTGAACAGCTTCCAACGGCACAGCTTCACTGGATGATCGCAGACAAGGAGGAATGCATCGTTGTAGAATCCATGAAAGACGGAATGCACATCTATGACGATCCTGTTGGCGTACTTACAAATAATCCTCCATTCCCCGGTCAGATGTTTGCACTTAACAATTATGCGGGTGTATCCAGAAAGCAGCCGGAAAGTACATTTGCAGGAGTGCTGGAGCTGGATCCATACAGCAGAGGAATGGGCGGAATGGGAATTCCGGGAGATCTTTCAAGCCAGTCAAGATTTGTAAAGGTTGCATTTACAAAATTAAACGCAATATCCGGAGATGGGGAAAACGAAAGTGTCAGCCAGTTTTTCCATATTTTAGGCTCTGTTGATCAGCAGCGGGGATGCTGTGAGGTATCAGAGGACGCATATGAGATCACGATCTATACTTCATGCTGCAACACGACAAAGGGAATCTATTATTATACCACATATGATAATCACCAGATAACCGCAGTAGATATGTATGCGGAAAACCTTGATTCAGACAAGCTGATCCGTTATCCGATCATATTAAACGGTGAGATCCGATGGCATAATAAATAAGAACAAGATTTTTACAGAAGATAATGGGTAGGAAGATGGAAAATTATTCAATAGTATTCAGCAGCTTAACCGGTAATACAAAAAAGCTGCCAGTCAGCCGATCGTAGTGTATACAGAGATTTGACTTTACAGCAGAGAAAAATATCAAGTATAATATTATAGCATTATTAAAAATCCCTTCCGGGAAAACAGAAAAACCACAATGATAAAGGAATATAACAAATGAGTATTTTAAATGTAGAACACCTGACCCACGGGTTTGGAGACAGAGCGATTTTCGAAGATGTATCTTTCCGGCTTCTTAAGGGAGAACACATCGGACTTGTAGGCGCTAATGGCGAAGGAAAGTCCACATTTATGAGTATCGTGACCGGAAAACTGATGCCGGATGAGGGCAAGGTAGAGTGGGCAAAAAATGTCCACGCAGGCTATCTGGATCAGCATGCAGTTCTGGAAAAGGGGATGACCATCGGCCAGGTGCTGAAATCCGCTTTTGATCCTCTTCTCAAAAAAGAAGAACGGATGAACGAGATCTGCGACAAGCTGGGAACTGCAGATCCTGACGAGATGGATGGTCTGATGGAAGAGCTTGGAACGATCCAGGACGAACTGACACTTCACGATTTTTATGCGATCGATGCCAAAGTGGAGGAGGTTGCCAGAGCTCTGGGCCTTCTGGATCTTGGGCTTGACCGTGATGTTACGGATCTAAGCGGCGGACAGCGAACCAAGGTACTTCTTGCGAAGCTTCTTCTTGAGAAGCCTGACATCCTGCTTCTGGATGAGCCTACCAACTATCTGGATGAGGAGCATATTGCATGGCTGAAAAGATATCTTCTGGATTATGAGAATGCCTTTATCCTTATCTCCCACGATATTCCCTTCCTGAATTCTGTAGTTAACATTATCTATCATATGGAAAATCAGGAACTGAACCGTTATGTAGGAGATTACGATCATTTCCAGGAGGTCTATGCGGTCAAGAAGGCACAACTGGAGGCTGCTTACCGCAAACAGCAGCAGGAGATCAGTGAGCTGAAGGATTTCGTAGCAAGGAATAAGGCCCGTGTTTCCACAAGAAACATGGCTATGTCCCGCCAGAAAAAGCTGGACAAGATGGATGTGATCGAGCTGGCAGCAGAGAAGCCGAAGCCGGAGTTCAAATTCCGTTATGGCCGAACACCAGGAAAGATGCTTTTTGAGACACATGACCTTGTGATCGGTTATGATGAGCCGCTTTCCAAGCCACTGAATTTTACTATGGAGCGAGGACAGAAGATCGCACTGGTGGGAACCAATGGAATAGGAAAAACAACACTTCTTCGAAGTCTTCTCGGACTGATCAAGCCTCTTTCCGGAAGTGTGGAGCAGGGCGAGAACCTTGAGATTGGATATTTTGAGCAGGAAGTTAAAGGTGAGAATCGAACTACCTGTATCGAAGAGCTCTGGCAGGAATTTCCGTCATTTTCCCAGTATGAAGTGCGTTCCGCGCTGGCGAAATGCGGGTTGACGACCAAGCATATTGAGAGCCAGGTACGAGTTTTAAGCGGTGGTGAGCAGGCAAAAGTGCGTCTTTGCAAGCTGGTGAACCGTGACACCAATATTCTTCTTCTGGACGAGCCTACCAATCATCTGGATGTAGATGCAAAAGACGAGCTGAAAAAAGCTCTCCGGGAATACCGCGGAAGTATCCTTCTCATCTGCCATGAACCGGAATTTTACCAGGATGTGGTAAATGAAGTCTGGGATATGAGCAAGTGGACAACCAAGATATTCTGATAATGGATATAGATATATGGCAGAAAAGACCGATATAATTCGAAAAGTACAATAAATGGGACATAAAAGATGACAGCATAAGGGCAGCAGAGTCTGCCAGACAGAATACAGAGGACAAATAAATGAAAGAAACACAATTGAAAAAATTCAGTATTGTTATGGAGGGCGGCGGTATGCGAGGCTTGTATACAGCCGGTGTGATCGATGTTCTGATGGAAAATGAGATTTACGCAGACAGTGCGGTGGGCGTATCGGCTGGAGCTGTTTTTGGATGCAATTATAAGTCCAGGCAGATCGGAAGAGTTCTTCGCTATAACAAAAAGTACTGCAAGGATAAAAGACTTGCAAGCATCCGGAACTGGATCACCACAGGAGATGTATACAGCCGGGAATTCGGATATTATGAACTGCCCTGGAAGCTGGATATTTTTGACCGTCAGACCTACGCAGAAAATCCCATGAAATTTACAGTGGTGTGTACGGACCTGGATACAGGAAAACCGGTGTATCATGAATGTCCCAACGGAGATGTGGAGGATATTGAATGGATGCGTGCGTCTGCATCGATCCCGATAGCCTCCCGACCGGTGAAGCTTGGGGGAAAGAGACTTCTGGACGGTGGTGTGTCTGATCCGATCCCGGTTAAGTGGATGCTTTCCCGGGGATACGAAAAAAACGTAGTGGTGCTTACCAGAGATGTGAAGTACCGAAAAAAAGCAAACCCGAAGATGCAGCTTTTTCTGAAAGCAGTATTACATAAATATCCGGCTTTTCTGAAGGATCTGGAGGAACGGCATATCCATTATAATGAAACACTGGAGGAACTGTCTGCTCTGGAAAAAGAGGGTCGCGTTCATATCATCCGTCCGAGCAGTCCCATCCAGGCGGCGATGATCGAGCGTGATGAGAGCAATCTGGAGCGGATCTACCAGACAGGAAGAGCAGATATGAAAAAGGATCTGGAGAAGCTGAAAGCCTACCTGGATTCCTGAATCACAGACCGAAACAAAATTCGACTTATACCCCTTTCTATGTTATGATAGTGGATATCATTACAACAGAAAGGGGTATTTTCAATGGGAGAAAAACCTCAGAATATAAAACACAGACATATAAGCCTGGGCGTGCTTGCCCATGTGGATGCAGGAAAGACGACATTATCGGAAGGCCTGCTTTTTAAATGCGGAAGGATCCGGAAAATCGGAAGAGTCGATCACAAGGATGCGTATCTGGATACTTATGAGCTTGAGAGGGAGAGAGGAATCACCATTTTTTCAAAGCAGGCAGTTTTTTCCATGGGGGATATGGAGGTGACACTTCTGGATACGCCGGGGCATGTGGATTTTTCTGCTGAGATGGAGCGTACCCTGCAGGTGCTGGATTATGCGATCCTGGTGATCAACGGAGCAGATGGTGTGCAAGGGCATACACAGACATTGTGGAGACTGCTGACACAGTATAAGATCCCAACATTTCTTTTCGTAAATAAAATGGACCAGGAAGGAACAGACAGGGAAAGACTTCTTGAGGAGCTGAAGAAGAAATTAAGCGGATGCTGTGTGGATTTTAGTGGAGAACTGGAATGCTCCGGTGCAGAAGCAGCAGGGAAAAAGGAGAATCCTGTGGATAACTCCGGGAAATCTCCGTCAGCTGAAGGAATGCAGCTGAAAGACAACGCCAGTGAAGCAGAAAAAGAGAATATATCCGGAACGCAGGGCGCTTCTGATAAAATAAATGGAACTGATGATTTTCTGGAAAATATTGCCATGTGTGAGGAGAACCTTCTGGAAAGCTTCCTGGAAACAGGAACGATCGCAAAAAAGGACGTGGCAGAGCTGATCCTGGAGCGAAAGCTTTTTCCATGCTTTTTTGGATCTGCCCTGAAGATGGAAGGCGTAGATGCTTTTATCCATGGAATGGAGACCTACATGGCAGTACCGTCCTATCCCGCAGAATTCGGAGCCAGGATCTTTAAGATCGCCAGAGATGAGCAGGGAAACCGTCTCACTTATATGAAGATCACCGGCGGCAGCCTGAAGGTTAAGGAGACGCTGACCAATGCAGGAAGAAATGGTATTCCGGCAGAGGAGATCTGGGATGAAAAGGCAGATCAGATCCGTATCTATTCCGGTGCAAAATTTGAAATGCTCAAAGAGGCAGAGGCAGGAACCGTCTGTGCAGTTACAGGTCTTACCAAAACATATCCGGGAGAGGGACTTGGCATTGAGGCGGATTCTGCCATGCCGGTGCTGGAACCGGTACTGAATTATCAGATCATCCTTCCGGAGGGCTGTGACGCCCACAGGATGCTGAAAAGCCTGAAGGAGCTGGAGGAGGAAGAACCGCAGCTTCATATCATGTGGGATGAGCAGCTGGGAGAGATCCACGCCATGCTGATGGGCGAGGTCCAGATCGAGATCCTGAAGCATCTGATCTGGGAGCGCTTTCATGTGGCAGTAGAATTTGGGACCGGTAATATCGTATACAAAGAAACCATTGTCGCACCGGTGGAAGGCGTGGGACATTTTGAACCGCTTCGTCATTATGCGGAGGTGCATCTTCTTCTGGAACCGGGAGAGAGAGGAAGCGGACTGCAGTTTTTTACTGCGGCAAATGAAGATCAGCTGGATCGGAACTGGCAGCGGCTGATCCTGACACATCTGGAGGAAAAAGAGCATCTGGGAGTCCTTACCGGATCACCCATCACCGATATGCAGATCACACTTCTCACCGGGCGGGCACATCAGAAGCATACGGAAGGTGGAGATTTCCGGCAGGCGACCTACCGTGCTGTGCGCCAGGGCCTCAAGAAAGCGGAGACAGTTCTTCTGGAACCTTATTACAGCTTCCGACTTGAGGTTCCGGCAGAAAATGTAGGACGTGCCATGACGGATATCCAGAGGATGCAGGGAACCTTTCAGGGGCCGGAAACCCAGGGAGAGCTGTCGGTGATCACAGGAAGTGCGCCGGTGGCAAAAATGAGGGATTATCAGAGTCAGGTAGTTTCCTACACAAGAGGCAGAGGTCATCTGACCTGTACTCTGAAGGGCTATGAACCCTGCCAGGATCAGGAGCAGATTGCAGAGGAGATCGGCTATGATTCCGAGAGAGATCTTGAGAATCCTACAGGCTCTGTATTCTGTGCCCATGGAGCAGGCTTCGTGGTTCCCTGGTATGAGGTAGAAGAATATATGCATCTGGAAGGAGCTCAGCTTCCGGACAGCAATGATGCCTATGAGGATTCCGACAACAGCTCTGCAGGAGTGCGTGCAGGTCAGGGAACAGCCAAAAACAGTCCGGATCGCAGAACAGCCAATGCCGGCCGTGGAAAATATACCTCCATGTATGGAAACTATGAAGAGGAAAAAGAACTGAAGGCAATCTTTGAGAAAACCTTTGGTCCGGTGAGCTCAAAGAAATACAGCAGTAACAGCCGAAGCTTCGGAAATCCGGAAAGCGGAAGCAGCTTTTCCGGGAAGGGAGGCAAAGATGCAGCAGATTCCGGCCTTCCGGCAAAAACCGGTCACGGCGCCTGGAGAAACAGCAGTCCGGCCATCCACAGAGAGGACTATCTGCTGGTGGACGGCTGCAATATCATATTTGCCTGGGAGGATTTAAGAGATCTGGCACAGGCAGACTTTCATGCGGCACAGTCCAGGTTAATGGATATATTAAGTGATTATCAGGGGATCAAGGGCTGCATCCTGATCCTGGTATTTGATGCCTACCGTGTGGAGGGCCATCCGGAGGAAACATTCCAGTATCATAACATTCATGTTGTCTATACAAAAGAAGCGGAAACTGCAGACCAGTATATTGAACGCACTGTCCATAAAATCGGACGGAAGCATAACGTGACAGTTGCCACATCAGACGGACTGGAGCAGATCATCATTATGGGACAGGGAGCCGCCAGGATCTCAGCGCGCGGATTCAAAGATGAGATCGCTTCCGCAAAACAGCAGATGAGAGAAGAATGGCAGGAGCGCAGGGACAACAGCAAAACCTATCTCTTTGACAGTATGACACCGGAACTGAAATCTCATATGGAAGACATCCGTCTGGGAAGAAAGAAAAAAGAAGAATTATAACAAAAAATATATGCCCTCATTGTGGGCATATTTCACAAAAATAAAAAAACTTTTTGAATTCTTTTGCAAATAAATGGGAAAAGTAGTAAAATAAGGATAGAATCCTCAGTGAGAAGCTCCTTGTCTGGATATATAACCTGGCAGGGAGCTTTCATTAGAGCACAATAAGCGCCAGGATAACAAAAGAAAAGTAAAAAAATGAAAGGAAGTGGAAAAATGTTTGAAACAGGCGAATATGTTGTGTATGGTCGTACCGGCATCTGCCAGGTAACAGGAGTTACCACAATGAGGGTGGATGGTTCCTCCGGCGAGAAGCTTTATTATGTACTGAGGCCCGGAGGAGAGACAGATGGGAAGATATTTACACCGGTGGAAGGTGGAAAGCAGGTGCTTCGCGGAATCATTACGAGGGAAGAAGCGGAGAGGCTTATCGATGAGATCCCATCCATTGAGACACTGAGTATTGAGAATGAGAAATTCCGGGAGGATAGCTACAAGAAATGCATCCGTACCTGTGAATGCAGAGATCTTCTTCGGATCATCAAGACGATCTACGTCAGAAAACAGGCCAGATTATCTCATGGCAAAAAAACAACCGCTACAGACGAGCGGTATCTGAAGCTTGCAGAGGATCATCTCTATTCTGAATTTTCCATGTTACTGGATATCCCCAAAGAACATATGGCAGATTATATTGAACAGCGAGTACACCAGCAGAAGGAAGCCGAAGAACAGGTATGCGCTGTTTGACAAAGCAGAGCGTATCTGCTATGGTATTTCCGGTAACCTTCCAGAAATCCTGTATCTGTGACAGAAGCTTCACAGGAAGTGGAGAACAGATCCAGGATCAGTCTGAATGTTATAAAGAAAAGGAGATGCCAGAGAAATGAGAGAACAGCTTACCCGCAAGGATGTTGAAAAAATAGAGCAGGAGATCGAACACCGTAAACTGGTAGTACGTAAGGAAGCCATTGAGGCGGTCAAGGAGGCACGTGCCCAGGGAGACTTAAGTGAGAACTTTGAGTATTATGCAGCCAAGAAGCATAAGAATCAGAACGAGAGCCGCATCCGTTATCTGGAGAGGATGCTGAAGACGGCATCCATTGTATCCGATGCTTCCAGATCTGACGAAGTGGGAATGGACGATATCGTGGAAGTTCTTTTTGAAGAAGATAATGAGGTGGAGAAGTACAAGCTGGTTACTTCCATCCGCGGAAATTCCATGGAAAACCGTATCAGTATCGAATCGCCTATCGGCAAGGCACTGCGCGGTCATCGTGTAGGAGACCGGGTGAAAGTAAAGGTCAATGATGATTACAGCTATTACCTTGTAATAAAATCCATCGACAAGACCGGATCTGAGGATGAGGAGATCCGCGGATTCTGATCACAGATCGCAGGGCAGCTCTGCTCATGAGCATGCAGCTCAGTGGAATGAGAATATCCGCAGCACAAAACACATCATAAGGATAAAAACCACTGTACGATATATAGGACAGAGAGATCCTGACGGGAAATCGTTTTCCCGTAACAGGATCCTCTGTTTTATTTTTTTACACAGATTTTACATTCCAGTGGGGAAAATTTTACAATAGGCCGCTATTATGAAAATCGTTGAAATGAGAAAAAAGGAAATCAAACATATCAAAAAGAGAAAGTGAAGGAGAGTATTATGGACTTTTTCAGCGTACTGGCATTGCTTGGCGGCCTTGCTATTTTCCTTTATGGAATGAACTTAATGGGAGACGGGCTTGCGAAGGTTGCAGGCGGAAAGCTTGAGCGGATCCTGGAGACACTTACCTCCAATCCCATCAGAGCCGTTCTTCTTGGAATGGGTGTGACTGCAGTGATCCAGTCATCCTCGGCAACTACCGTTATGGTCGTTGGTTTTGTAAACTCGGGAATCATGAAGCTGTCCCAGGTTGTGGGGATCATCATGGGTGCCAATATCGGTACTACCGTAACCTCATGGATCTTGAGTCTCACAGGTATCCAGAGTGATAACTTTATTATCCGGCTTTTCAAGCCGACGTCATTTTCACCGATCCTGGCACTGATCGGCGTGGTTCTGATCATGTTTACAAAAAGCCAGAAGAAAAAGGACGTGGGAGCGATCTTTGTAGGCTTTGCGATCCTGATGTATGGAATGAATGCCATGAGCGGAGCTGTGGAACCTCTTGCAGAGGTACCGGAGTTTACCGGAATGCTGGTGAAATTCTCCAACCCGATCCTGGGAGTTGTAGCTGGAGCAGTGCTTACAGCAATTATCCAGTCTTCCTCCGCATCGGTTGGTATCCTCCAGGCCCTGTGCCTTACCGGAATGGTACCGTTCAGTGCAGCACTTCCTATTATCATGGGACAGAATATCGGTACCTGTATCACTGCAATCCTTTCAGCCATCGGAGCCAGCAAAAACGCAAAACGTGCGGCTATGGTCCATCTGTATTTCAACCTGATCGGAACCATGCTGTTCATGGCAGTATTTTATGCGATAAATGCAGTAGTACATTTTTCATTTATGGCACAGGCAGCGACTCCGGCCGGGATCGCGATCCTGCACAGTGCCTTCAATATTACGGCAACTCTTGTCCTTCTTCCGTTTGGAAAGGCTCTGGAGAAGCTTGCCTGTCTTACTATCCGCGACAAGAAGGAAGAGCAGGAGAAGGTGGCAGCAGATCCGGATTTCATGATCCTGGAAAGCCGTTTTCTGGAGAAACCTGCATTTGCAGTTGAGCAGAGCAGGAATGCAGCGAAAAAAATGGCAGAGGATTCTCACAGAACTCTGTTTACCGCCCTGGGTCTTCTGAAGAATTTCAGCGCAGAAGGAAAGGCTCTGGTGGAAGAAGCAGAGAAAAAGGTAGACCGTTATGAGGATGAACTTGGAACTTATCTTGTAAAACTGAACCAGAAGGATCTTTCCGTTCATGACAGCCACAGCGTTTCCATCATGCTCCACTGTATCGGTGATTTCGAGAGGATTTCCGATCACGGTGTGAATATCATGGAATCCGCACAGGAGCTTTATGAAAAAGGTCTGAAGTTTTCGGATAAGGCGCTGGAAGAGTTACGTGTCATGGAGCATGCGGTGGAAGACATTGTAGATATTGCTTACAAAGTTTACGAAAATCAGGATGTGCAGCTTGCGAGAGAGATCGAGCCGCTGGAGGAAGTGATCGATGAACTCAGCAAGGAACTGAAGTACCGGCATATCCAGAGACTTCGCGCTGGGGAATGTACGATCGAGATGGGATTCATCCTGTCCGATGTGACTACCAGCCTGGAGCGTGTGGCAGATCACTGTTCCAATATCGGTGTCTGTGTGACACAGGTTCATGAAGATTCCTTTGATACACATCAGCACCTGAAGCAGATCAAACATGGACCGGACGAAACCTTCTACCGTGAACTGGAGGTGATCCGGAGTCAGTATCAGCTTCCGGAAATAAAGGATGAGCCGGCGGCAGCCCAGATGACAGCTGCAGGCAGCCAATAAAAAGATATCGAAATAATGCTATGCCCTGGTTATCTGTATCAGCAGACGGCCAGGGCTTGTGCAGTAAAAAGAAAGCAGTTATACTGAAGGCATGGAACAAAAAAGACCAGACGATTATGAAGTGCCAACGGCAAAAAAACGAACAGAGAGGATATAGAATGATCTACTGTGTGGAAGATGAGAGAAATATCAGAGAGCTTCTTGTCTATACCCTGGAGACAACAGGCTTTGAAGCAGAAGGTTTTGAAACCGGGGCAGAACTTGACACAGCCATGAAAAAAAATCTGCCGGAACTGATCCTGCTGGATATCATGCTCCCGGGTGAAGATGGGTATAATATTTTGAAACGACTGAAAAGTGATACCAGGACCCGGGATATCCCGGTGATCATGGTCACAGCCAAAGAAGCGGAGTTTGACAAGGTGAAAGGTCTGGAGGGCGGCGCAGATGATTACATCACCAAGCCCTTCGGGATGATGGAATTTGTAGCCAGGGTCAAAGCGGTCCTTCGGCGCTGCGCAAGGCAGAGCGAGGAGAGGGAGCTGCACTGCAAGGGCCTTCGTGTCAATGTGTCCCGTCACGAAGTCAGCTATCAGGGTGAGGTGAAAGAGCTGACCAGAAAGGAATTTGAACTTCTGGAATATCTTATGGAGAACAAAGGACTGGTCATGTCCAGAAACCAGATCCTGTGCCATGTGTGGGGCTATGATTTTGACGGAGAAACAAGGACTGTAGATGTTCATGTACGGACTCTCCGACAAAAGCTGGGGGAAGCCGGAAATCTGATCGAGACAGTACGTGGCGTGGGATACCGGATCGGAGATCATGTATGAAAAAGAAAATTCTGCATCATACAAGCATTATGATCATTTTTGCTGTTCTTGTCACGTTTCTGGCAGCAAGTGTGGTCACCTACAATAAATTAAACACATACATGCAGGGGGGAGTCCGTGAGGAAGCTCAGTATATCTGCCTTGCCATGGATGAGTATGGAGATTCCTTTCTCACAAAAAAGCTCCGGACAGTATCATCAAGTCGTGTGACCCTCATCCGTAAAGACGGAACCGTTCTCTACGATTCTGATACATCTCCGAAAAAACTGGCAAATCACAGTGATCGTCCGGAATTTATACAGGCAGAAAAAAATGGAAAAAGCGAAAGTATCCGTTATTCGGAAACATTTGCAAAAAAGACCTTTTATTATGCGGTGAAGCTGGATGACGGAAACGTGCTCCGGGTGGGAAAAACCGTAGATTCCATATATTCCACATGGATCTCAAGTCTTGCAGTGCTGGGACTTCTGATGCTCCTGGTACTGATCCTGGAGTTTGTTTTTGCGCAGAGACAGACCAGAGAGCTGATCCGTCCGGTCAACGATCTGGATCTGGAGCATCCGCTGAACAATGTGTGCTATGAGGAGCTGCGTCCCCTTCTTGTGCGGGTGGATGAACAGAACCGGCAGATCCGGCAGCAGGTAAAAGAACTGAAGGAGGCAGAGGAGATCCGGAAGGAATTTTCTGCAAATGTTTCCCATGAGCTGAAGACCCCGCTGATGTCCATTTCCGGTTATGCGGAGCTTATGATGAACGGCATGGTTCCGGCAGATCATATACAGGAATTTTCCGGAAGGATCTACCATGAATCAATAAGACTTTCCAATCTGGTAGCGGATATCATCCAGCTTTCCAGGCTAGATGAAAGCAACAGTGAGGTCCCGTTTGAAGAGGTGGATCTCTATGAGCTTGCAGAAGATGTAAGAAATAATCTCAGACACCCTGCCGGAAAGAAAAATATTTCCCTTGAGCTTGCCGGAAATACAGAGAAGATCCAGGGGGTCCGCCATGTGCTCTATGAGATGCTTTTCAACATTGCAGACAATGCAGTTCGCTATACAGAGCAGAATGGACATGTGCGGATCATGGTAGGCAACCGGAAAGGGCATCCGTTCTACTGCGTGGCAGATGACGGGATCGGAATCCCCAAAAGTGAACAGGGAAGGATCTTTGAGCGCTTTTACAGGGTAGATAAAAGCCACTCCAGACAGACAGGCGGAACAGGTCTGGGGCTTTCCATTGTGAAGCATGGAGCAACGCTTCATCATGCACAGATCAATGTGGAAAGTGAACAGGGAGTTGGAACAAGGATGGAGATCATTTTCCCGGAGAATACTTCTGACCGGAAATAAACTGAAAATAATCAGTAGGATTTCACGGTGAAGTGTAGTATAATAAAAAAAGGTTCAAAGGCCGGTCGGATGAGAATCTGACCGGCTTAAACTATGTATGGGAAAAAATCCCTGTATTTCTAAAAATCAGGAGGAACAAGATTATGAAAGAGCCGGTTCTGGTAGTAATGGCAGCAGGAATGGGAAGCCGCTACGGCGGACTGAAACAGATCGATCCTGTAGATCAGGAAGGTCATATCATCATGGATTTTTCCATTTATGATGCCGTACGTGCAGGCTTTAAGAAAGTGATATTCATCATAAAAAAAGAGAATGAACAGGATTTCCGCGATGCCATCGGCGACCGCTTAAGTGACAAGGTGGAGATCGTTTATGTGCATCAGGATCTCAACAACATCCCGGAAGGCTTCCAGGTTCCGGAAGGCCGTGTGAAGCCATGGGGAACCGGACATGCGGTATTAAGCTGTGCCGGAGAGATCGACGGACCGTTTGTAGTGATCAATGCAGATGATTATTATGGAACCCATGCCTTTAAGATGGCGTATGATTTCCTGATCCAGGCCCAGGAGGACACCGTACCTGCCCAGTATATGATGGTAGGCTACCGTCTTGAGAATACCCTGACAGACAATGGCTACGTTTCCAGAGGTGTCTGTGAGACAGATGAAAATGGATATCTTGCAGATATCAATGAGCGAACACACATTGAGAAACGTGACGGCGGAGCAGCCTACACAGAGGACGATGGAAAAACCTGGACAAGTCTCCCGGGAGAGACTCCGGTATCCATGAACATGTGGGGCTTCACCGGCGGATTTATGAAAGAACTGGTAAAACGCTTCCCGGTATTCCTTGAAAAGAGCATCCCGGAAAATCCTCTGAAATGCGAATATTTCCTTCCGTTTGTAGTTGACGAGCTCCTTCAGGAAAAAAAGGCAGCAGTCAGGGTCCTTACCACACAGGATAAATGGTACGGAGTGACCTATAAAGAGGACAAACCGGTAGTGGTAGCCGCGATCCAGAATCTGAAGGATCAGGGACTTTATCCGCAGGGACTCTGGGATTAAGTAGTAAATCTGATTTTCTGCTATTGTGGAAACAAAGGAACAGTGCTAAAATAAACAGGAACAGTTAGATCCAATAGAGGAGGAGAAAAACTATGGCAATTTTAGTAACAGGTGGAGCAGGATACATTGGAAGTCATACCGTTGTAGAGCTGCAGAGCGCAGGATATGATGTTGTAGTAGTTGACAATTTATGTAATTCCAGTGAGAAGGCTCTGGACAGAGTATCCAAGATCACAGGCAAACCGGTGAAATTCTATAAAGCAGATATCCTGGACCGCGAAGCATTAAATGAAGTTTTTGACAAAGAAGAGATCGACTCCTGTATTCATTTTGCAGGACTGAAAGCAGTTGGTGAATCTGTTGCCAAGCCGTGGGAGTATTATGAGAACAATATCGCAGGAACCCTTACTCTTGTAGACGTGATGAGAAAACATAATGTTAAAAATATTATTTTCTCTTCCTCAGCAACCGTATACGGAGATCCGGCAATGATCCCGATCACCGAGGAGTGCCCGAAGGGACAGTGTACCAACCCATATGGCTGGACCAAATCCATGCTGGAGCAGATCCTTACAGACATCCAGAAGGCAGACCCGGAGTGGAACGTAGTTCTTCTTCGTTACTTCAACCCGATCGGTGCTCATAAGAGCGGAACCATCGGTGAGAATCCAAATGGTATCCCGAACAACCTGATGCCATATATCACACAGGTAGCAGTAGGCAAGCTGAAAGAGCTTGGCGTATTCGGAAACGATTACGATACACCGGATGGAACAGGTGTCCGTGACTACATCCACGTAGTAGACCTTGCCAAGGGCCATGTAAAAGCTCTTAAGAAGCTGGAAGACAATTCTGGATTAAGCATCTACAACCTTGGAACCGGAAAAGGCTACAGTGTTCTTGATATCGTTAAGAACTTTGAGGCAGCTACCGGCGTCAAGATCCCATATGTGATCAAACCACGCCGCCCAGGCGACATCGCAACCTGCTACTCCGATGCAACCAAAGCAGAGAAAGAGCTTGGCTGGAAGGCAGAGAACGGAATCCGCGAGATGTGTGCAGACTCCTGGAGATGGCAGAGCCAGAACCCTAATGGATATGAGGCTTAAGGAACAGAAAGCTTAATTACATAAAAACATAAAAGCGATATAAAACACGGCAGACAGCCCCGGAGGGATGTCTGCCGTGTTGTTTTTTTGAGGGTAAAAAAGTCGCTTATCATTTCCATAAGCGACAGGTGATTTTCTCTCAAATTGCATAGTTTTTGAATCTTAATCAATAATAGCATTGCACCCTGTCACTGTCAAGATACGAAAAATGCACCACTTTCGACCAAAAATGCAGTTTTTTTCGGTTAAATTTTTTTATATACGACAAATTTTTCTTTTTTTCGCTTATCAGTGGTCACAAAAATGGTCAGACTTTTGCTATAATAGTGCGAAAAGGAGACTACGATTATGCCTAGAAAAGGGGAAAATATCAGAAAAAGGAAAGACGGAAGATGGGAGGCTCGCTATGAAAAATGTCGTGACCATAATGGACGTATCCAGTACGGATATCTGTATGGTCGTACATACGAGGCTGTAAAAAAGAAAAAGCTGGCTGTTTTATGTCAGAATAATCTTCAAAACTCTCCGGGAAAGTGTTATGTATTTCGAAACCTCAGTGAAGAATGGATGTTATCCATGCGTTATGCTGTAAAGCTCAGCACCTATGCCTGCTACGAAACACTTCTTGATACACATATCCTTCCGGAATTTGGTGATATGCCGTTGAAATACATCTCTTCTGCTTCCGTATATGCCTTCTCTGAAAAGCTGAAACAGCAGGGGCTTTCGCCACGTACCATCAAAAATCTTCTGATTTTGTTCCACAGTATTTTACGCTATGGTGAAAAACAGGGGTATCTGAATCTTTCACAGCTGGAATTTCGGTATCCCAAAATAAATACCAGTCCTTTTCAGCTTATTTCTCATGAACATCTCACAAAGCTGATCACAGTTCTCTCTGCTGAGGACTCAGAATTTCCCATCGGCATCCTGCTATGTATTTATACAGGGATCCGCGTTGGCGAGCTTAGCGGCATCCGTTGGGAAGATGTTGATTTTGATAAAAAGCTGCTACATATAAGGCGAACGATCTCACGGATAAAAAATCTTGATTATTCTGGTGAATCTGATGACGAACCCAAAACCGTTTTAATGATAGGTCCTCCTAAATCAGTCTCATCCATCAGGGATATTCCAATCCCTGATTTTTTATTGAAAAAAATGAAGCGGATTGCTGCTGAACCTGATTCATACCTGCTGACGGGTACGAATCGTAAATGTATGGAGCCCAGAAATATACAGCGTAAATTCCAGAAGCTCCTTCAGCAATGTGAAATTCCCAGTATCAACATTCATTCTCTCCGGCATGCTTTTGCCACCCGTTGTACGGAAATGGGATTTGACAGCAAGACACTTTCTGAAATTCTGGGACATTCGTCCGTCAAGATCACCATGGATATTTATGTGCACAGCAGCATAAAACAAAAGCAGAAGTGCATGGAAAAGCTGAACTATTAGCAGTCAGAATTATGGTCAAAGCAGGCCGGAAGTCCGCATTTATACGGGTTTCCGGTCTGTTTGTCGCTTATGGAAATGATAAGTGACAAAAATAATAATTTAGATAAGTTATATTATAATGATTTTTCTTTGCGAAAAACGGAGAACCAAAATGAAAGAACCGGAAACCGGCAAAAAAGAAAACACCGGAAAAAGCGGCTACAGCATCACAACCTGGCGACTGCATCTCTGGTGCAGACATCCGGAATGGCTGCGTACCACACAGGAATTTTATAACCGGATCGCTGAATTTTATTACAACCTGCTTCTGGATCATACGGATCTCTGGGAAATGGGAAGCCAGCAGACTTTACGCGAGCTGGAAATCATGAGCATTCCGGGGCGAGGCGGACGCATACCATCAGATCCTCTCCCCTGGAAAAAGGTTCCGCTGTATTTTCGAAGAGCAGCAGCCAATGAGGGAATTGCTTCAGCCAAAAGCTATCTCAGCCGTTTTGCCCAGGATGAGAAGATCGGCAGAGCAGAGAAACTAAATGCAGCAGTTACTTATTACAAAGGAATGTATCAGGATTTTTCCGCTAAAGAGATCACGTTGCGTGTCTGGACAGGAGACACATGGACCTGGATGCATTGCCGGCTGTCAGGCAGAGACTTTCCGGAAAACGCCAGACTCATGTCACCATCCGTAGTTTTTGAATACAAATATGACATGCTGCATGTTCCAGTACGTCAGAACAATGAAAATACAGCAACCGTACGTCAGAGGATGCAGGCAGGATGCAGGATACTCTGTATTCAGTTTACAAACAGTGATGCCTTTGCGGTAGGCGTTGTTCTGGACGGAACCGGTCAGGAGATCGCAGTGAAGTTCTGGAAAGGCGGAAATGAATACAGCCACCATTGCAGAAAGCTTCTGGAAAAGATCCAGAAGTCCCAGGAAGCAACCGGAGGCAGACAGACAGGCAGAGTTGATCAGAAATACTGGATGCATCTGAAACATCTTTCTGAACACTATGGACACCAGGTCACAAGCCAGATCTTACGTTTTGCCGTAGAGCAGGACGTTTCTGTGATCGTACTTCCACGTTATAACCAGGAATATTCCAGAAACGTCATGAAAGGCTCAGGAAACTGGGGCCCGCTCCACTTAAGTACCAGGATCCGCCAGTATCTGGACTACAAAGCATGGAAAAACGGAATCATCGTTATCGAAGTCCACGCCACCGGCATCAGCACAAACTGTGCCAGATGCGGCGCAGAAATCATTCGGACTGACATCAGAACAGAACTATGCTGCTGCGCCAATGGACATCAGACGAACCGATATCTGAATGCTGTGAGAAATCTCGGGAAAAAGTGCCTGACACAGTTTGGACGCGGAGCATGAAGGGAAGAACAAAAGAAACAGAACAGAATATCAGTATGAAAAGCGAGCAGGTGGATTGACCTTATGGCATGTCAGAAAACAGATGTCATAAGGTCAGTGCATCGGCTTTGCCGTGCTGACAAAAAGAAAGCGAAAGCAAAACACGGTGTATATCAGTGATAAACACCGTCGGGTTGAATACCGCCTGTCGTGTGTGCGCCTGAAGAAGGGATGGGCACGGCGAAGAATGTGCCGGCTTTTGAGTTGGGGAGTGTATTCGAAGTTATGAAAAATAAAAACTTGCATATGGAGGATGAATAGAAAAAAGAGAGAAAGCATGTAAGGAAATATTGAAATGACGAAGAATACGCCTACAGTAAAAATTATAGTAGCAACACATAAAAAATATGAAATGCCTCAAGATGCAATGTATCTTCCACTGCATGTTGGTGCAGAGGGAAAAACAGATCAGAATGGAAATCCGCTGGATTTAGGGTATCAAAAAGATAATACAGGAGAAAACATTTCAAACAAAAACGCTGCGTATTGTGAGCTTACAGGCTTATATTGGGCGTGGAAAAATCTTGACACGGATTATACAGGATTGGCACATTACAGACGCCATTTTGGAAAGAAAACCAAGGCACCATTTGAAGGTGTTCTTACGTATAATGAGTTGCGCCCAATGTTGGAAAAATATAAAATTTTTGTACCTAAAAAAAGAAAGTATTATATAGAAACCTTATATTCCCATTATGAACATACACATTATGCATCTCAATTAGATATCACCAGAGAGATAATCGCTGAAAAATATCCCGACTATCTGAAAAGTTATGATGAAGTTGTAAAACACACTTACGGATATATGTTCAATATGATGATCATGCAAAAAAGATATCTGAATGATTATTGTGAATGGTTATTTGATATTCTCTTCGAGTTAGAAAAACGCATCGATCCACAGGAATTATCAGCATTTCAGGGGCGATTTTATGGAAGAGTAAGCGAGATAATATTTAATGTGTGGCTTGATGGTGAGATTAAACTAGGAAAAATTAAGAAAAATGAGATTAAAGAGTTGCCTTACCAGCATATGGAAAAGATTAATTGGTGGAAAAAGAGTACAGCGTTTTTAAAAGCTAAGTTTGTTGGAAAAAGATATGAAGGGAGCTTTTAAATAAGAGGATTATGAATGAAAAAATATTAATTTCATATATTATTCCAGCATATAATGCGGCTGATACATTAGAAAGAGCTGTGGAAAGTATTACACATACTTGTAACATGGAGAAATGTGAAATATTGATTGTTGAAAATGGATCAACTGATTACACCAATAGTGTTGCATTAAAATTAATTCAAAAATATGGAGAAAATGTTAAACTAATTCATTCGGAAAAAGGAGTGTCAAGAGCTAGAAATGAAGGATTGAAAAACGCCAGAGGAGAATGGATTGTCTTTGTCGATGCAGATGATTATATAGTATCTAAAAGCAAAAAATATATTTACGAAGATATATTAAATGCTAAAGCGGATTTGTATGTATATAGTTACGAGATTGGTAATAGAGCAAATTATATAAACAATAAAGAAGAGAAAACATATTATTTTAATGACTCTGCAGAAAAAATGAAGTTGGAAATGATCGCAAATCCAACAAAATTCATGCAGGTTTGGGGAAAGATTTTTAGGAAAAGCATTATTTATGAAAATAGAATTGGCTTTAATACAAAAATGCAGCTTTCAGAGGATAGTGATTTTACATTACATTATTTAATGCATTGTTCCAGAATTAGCATAAGTGATACGATATTTTACCATTATTCTATAGACAATGAGTCTACGATGAGGAGTAACGCAGATAAAAAAGTACTTCAATATATTGAAGCTATGAATATAACGAGTAAGTATATTAAAAAACAACATGAAAATGTACAATTGGCATTTAATGATTATATTTTAATGCATTTAAATATAGCCTGTGTTAGAGGTATATTTTGCGTTAATAATAAAGAAAATTATGTAAAAAAAATAGAGCATATAAAAAAAATTATAAATACACCTGTATTCAAAGATGCGATAAAAAAGTTCCATATAAAGAATAATTTTTCAGCGAGAACATTGCCTGTTTTTTTTATGAAATATAAATTGGTTCATATTGCAAGTATCATATATATTGTGCGGGCATATCAAAATTATATTTACGAAAAAAGTAGAAATTAAAATAGTCAAACATTAAATTGTGAGGAAACCTATGTATAAAATATTAGTTTTTGGTATGACAGAAAATCCAGGTGGGGTAGAGAGTGTTATTATGAATTACTATCATTACATGGATAAGAATACCTTTCATTTTGATTTTTTATGTAATTCATATAATAAAATCGCTTTCGAAGAAGAAATTATTTCCAATGGTTCACAAACCTTTCATTTTCCTGCGAGAAGTAAAAATTATAAAAAATACAAAAAAGAATTAAAAAATTTTTTTGAAAATAATGCCTCTAAGTATGATGCAATATGGGTGAATGTGTGTAGTCTTGCCAATATTGATTATCTGAAAATGGCAAAAAAATATGGGATAAAAAGAAGAATTATACATAGCCATAATTCTCAAAATATGGATAGCAGGTTAAGAGGAATTTTACATAAATATAATAAAAAAAGAATTGCTTATTATGTAACGGATTTTTGGAGCTGCTCAAAAGAAGCTTCGGAATGGTTTTATGATTCTTCAATAATAAAAAAATCTATTATTATCAGTAATGCGATAGACGTAGAAAAATATTGTTTTGATGATGTGAAGCGAAAAAAATTGCGGCGAGATTTGAAGTGGGAAGAAAATTATATCATAGGAAATATAGGAAGGTTGCATTTCCAAAAAAATCAAATGTTTATTTTAGACATATTTGAAAAACTTATAAAAAAAGAACCAAAAGTAAGATTGATTTTAATAGGTGATGGAGAAGACAGGACAAAGCTTGAAAAAGAGATTGATAAAAAGAAACTAAATAAGTATGTATATATGGCCGGAATTCAGAAAGACATATGTGGATGGTTGAGTACATTCGATCTGTTTTTGTTTCCATCTAAATTTGAAGGCCTCAGCATGGCTGCGATGGAAGCTCAGGCAAATGGAGTACCTATGTTAGCATCTGACAGTGTAATTCCTAAAGAAGTTAAAATTAATCCATCATTTATATTTTGGAATTTGGAAAATTCAGCGGAGTCTTGGGCAGAAGAAATTTTAAATATCAAAGAAAATATAAACCGAGTGTCCCAAAAGGAGATAGTGGATAATTTTACAATGCGAGGATACGAAATTCATACTGAAGCAAAAAAATTAGAAAAAATATTGTTGAATGGTGTGGTGAACAAATAAGTTTAAAAATAAAAGAAACAGTAGTGGAATAATGGACTGATAAAGAGAAAATATAAAAAAACAATCAGACAATAAGGCTATTTCTATGAGACGTTTAATAGGGAAGAAAGATAGGAGCGCGTTTTATGGATATATATCGCACAATAACTATTTAACCTTTATATATTAAAGAAAGGACAGTGAGATAAGAGATTTGTGTTTTATCTCTGTAAAGTATGAGAAAGTTAGATAATACGGAAGTTAAAAAGTATATTTTGAATATATTATGTGAGTTTGCGGCATTCTGTGATCAGAATGGGCTGAGATATTATTTATCGGGAGGAACTTTGTTAGGAGCAGTACGCCATAAAGGGTTTATTCCATGGGATGATGATGTTGATTTATTAATGCCACGTCCAGATTTTGATAAATTACATGATTTATTAAGAAAAGGAAATATTCGACCATATTATAAATTAATCAGTCTACAGATGGGAAATAGTTTTTGGCCATTTGCCAAAATTATTGATACAAGAACCTATGTAAAAAATGAATATTCAAATGTTGATCAACATTTGTGGATTGATATTTTTCCGATGGATGGTCTTCCGGATGATAAGGAAGAAAGTGATATATTGTTGAGTAAAGCGGAACCATTAAAAAAATGGATTAATCGATGCAGTGCAACTATAGGAAAAGGAAAAGGTTTTGTACGAAGTATAGTTAAAATACCGATGATTCTTTTTTTGCGAATGTATACACCAGAAAGATTTGGGAGAAAATTAGATAAGCTGGCTCATCAGTATGATTTTGACAAACAGGAGTATATTGGTGGAGTTGCTTGGAGTTTGGGTCCTAATGAAAGAATGAAAAAGAAAGAATACTTACCATATAATGATGTGGAATTTTGTGGGAAAAAATTTCATGCGCCAGCATGTTGGAAGTTTTATTTGACACAAATATATGGAGACTATATGCAACTTCCGCCAGAAAGTAAGCGGATAAATCATGAGTTTGATGCTTATATTGAGGGATGATTGAGGGAAAGGCGGATATAATAAATGAATTATTATGTTGTGGAAACCGATAAACATAAGTTGATACAAAAAACAGCTGGAGTTAAAGCCAGACAAGATGTAGAAACTATTTTTAAGTGGAATAATTTTAAAAAAATTGAGATTCCATGCCTGATAGAAGGACGTGAAAACAAAACAAGATTAGGAAAAATAAAAGCACATTATGATGTTTATATGTTATGGAAGAATGCATTAAAAAAAATAAAAAAAAATGATTGGATATATATTCAGTTTCCATTGTTAGAACATACAATGCTGTTTTCATTACTTATAAAAAATTTGGAAAAGAGAGGAATACATACTTCAATAATCATACATGACGTTGAGGCAATTCGTTTTACATTAAGAAATGATGTTCCATTATCTCGAAAAATTAGAATGAGATTTGAAGAAATTAGTTCATTTAAGAATTGCAGTAAAATCATTGTGCATAATGAAAAAATGAAGTCATTTATGCATGAAAAATGGAAAATACATAAAGATAAAATGGATATATTAGGAATATTTGATTATTTAGTTGAGAATTATAATGAAGAATTATTAGAAAAGAGAAACTTAAGCAGAAAAGGTCCAGTTATCATAGCGGGAGCATTGAGTAAACACAAGGCTGGATATATATATAATTTACCGGAAAATTGTAACTTTAATTTATATGGGATTAATTTTGAACGAGAAAAAGCTTCTTCAAATACAAATTATGTTGGGGCATTTAATCCAGAAGAATTAATTTATAATCTACAAGGTAGTTTTGGCTTGGTCTGGGATGGGGACAGCAGTGCTACTTGTACTGGAGTTTATGGAGATTATCTTAAAATTAATAATCCGCATAAGACATCAATGTATTTGGCAGCTGGAATTCCTGTAATTATATGGGAAGAAGCTGCATTAGCAAATTTTATTAAGAAAAATCATTGTGGAATAACAATAAAGTCAACAGATGAAATTAGAAACATAATAGACAATATGCTCGATGAAGAATATGAAACATTAAAAGCTAATGCGTGCAAAATTGGTGGGAAATTAAGAAGAGGATATTTCTTAAAAAGTGCAATGAAACAAAGTATATAATATTTGTGAAGTTATATTGAACTTCTAATATATGAGGAACAGGTGAAAATGTTTAATCTTATAGTACTTATTTTAGTAACAATTGTATTTTTAATGTTTGGGTATTTAATTACTCATGTAGATATTTTTTCTCCATTTTGCGTTTTTTGTGAAATGTTTTTAATTGCAGAATTTTTGTGCCTTTTTTTTTCAAGGATGTACAAGGTAGAAATTCATTTGAATACTATTTTAGTAATTGCTTTAGGAATGATTTCATTTGGAATTGTTAGTGCTTTTTTTTACATGAAAAGAGTTGATGTTCGAAATTATGGAGAACAACATTCCAGAAATTATATTTCTATAAATTATTTGATTCAACTAGTATTTCTTATTTTGGAAGTTCTAGTAGTGTTTTATCATGCTAAATATATAAAAGATGTTGTAGCTGCGTTTGGGTATAGTACTTCATCAATTTTTGATATAGCCGGCAAGTACCATGTCATTGCACTGTTCAATTATAATAATTTTATTGAAAAGGCAGTCTCTGCATCTTTTATATATAGACATGGTATTGTTTGGATAACTGCATATGCATATGTATTGCTTTATATTTTAATTAATAATTTAGCCGTAAAGAAAAAAATAGAAATTATACAGATAATATATTTGGGAATTTATGCATTTGATCAGATGTTATCAGGTGGTAGAACTGCATTATTTAGGATGATAACTGCAATTTTGATAATAACGGTAATATGTTTTGGACTTAATAAACGTCGAAATTTTACAAAGTTATTATTTAAAATTGTAGGTATTATTTTTGGAATAATTTTATTACTTATCGGAATCAATATGCTTTTAAATCGTACGGGTGAGAATAGCACTTTAAATCTAATTCTGGAATCAATCTATGTATATATTGGAGCTCCAATACAAAATTTGGATACGTATTTACAAGGAACTCGTCATACACCTGAATTGTGGGGCAGTCAGGTGTTTCGTAATATCTATACATACTTGGGAGGAAAATATGGAATAAGTCAATATTTATATCAATTAGATCTTCCATTTTTAAAACATAATGGATTAAATACTGGTAATGTATATACAACCTTTTATCAGTTTTATTATGATTTTGGTTATGATGGTATTGTACCGCTTATGGCAATAATTGCTTTATATTTTAGTTGTGCTTATAGAAAAATATATAACAATAAACCTTTTACAATAATAATATATGCATATTTATTTAATGATTTAATTATGTTGATTTTTTCAGACAGATTTTACGAAACGGTAGCATCAATAGGTTTTGTGAAGCACTTGTTAGTCACATTTATATTATATAAGGTGTTGATTGATAAAGGAGTTGCATTGGAGTATAGACATGGGATTAAACTTAAATTCAAAAGGCAAAAGAAAACAGTAATACCAATGGGAACAAATTAGAACAAAAAATGGACAAATAATCAAGAGATAATTGAATTTGATTAACACGAGCTAGAGACTAGGAGGTTCAAGGGATGAATATTGCAGTGATTTTTGCTGGAGGTGTTGGAAGCCGTATGCATAGTAAAGATCGACCGAAACAGTTTCTTGAAATGTATAATAAACCAATAATAATACATACATTGGAATATTTTGAAAACCATTCTATGATAGATGCGATTGTGGTTGTGTGTATAAAAGATTGGATTGCAACGGTGTACAAAGGGAACATAATAAAAAACTTAATAATGGACTGCCAATCTTACACAAAGTACCGCCCAAACGAGACTACGGGCGGTATTTTTGTATCATGGCGGAGAAAGGAGGAACTTCCCACGGGGGCTTGACTGAAAAGTTGAGCCCCTTTTTTCATGCCAAAAAACAGGAGGTAAATGCTTATGGCAGATGATAAAACCACAAAAACGCCGGAACAGCCGGTAACGGATAGCGGGCCGGGCAAGGAAACGCCTCCCGCTCCCCCAAAAGAGCCGGAGAAGGTTTCCGTTTCCTCGGAGCCGGGAAAAAAGACGGAACCAGAGGTAAAGAACCCACAGGTTTCCGTCTATAACTTCGCTGAAATTATGAAGGAAAAGAAAGCTGAGGAACGGGCGGCAACTCCCGGCGTGGAAAAGCCTGACCCGGCAAAAGTGGAGAAACCGGAAAAGCAGCCGGAGACTCCGAAAAAAGCAGAGGAAAAACCCAAAGAGCCGGAACAGCCGAAGCGCCGGGGCCGTCCCCCGAAAGCAGATAAGGACAAGGCCGCAGCCCCGAAGTCCAAAGCCCCCGCACAGAAACCGGAAAAGACGGTCAAAAAGGAGCCGGAGAAAAAAACGGCTCCAACGGTGCAGACCGCTCCCGCTCCGAAGGAACCCGAAAAACCGAAGGATGCACCACGCCGGGGCAAGGAACAGATCGTCTATATCAAGCTGAACGAGCTTCACGCCTTCAAGAACCATCCCTTTGAGGTTCGGGATGATGAAGAAATGCGGGCTATGGTGTCCAGCGTCAAGGACAAGGGCGTGACCCAGCCCGCTATCGTCCGTCCCCGTGAGGATGGCGGCTATGAGATCGTGTCCGGCCACCGCCGCCAGAAGGCCAGCGAGCTTGCCGGATATGCGGATATGCCCTGTATTGTTCGCAATCTGACGGACGATGAAGCCATCACGCAGATGGTCGAGGACAATCTCAACCAGCGTGAAGAAATCCTCCCCAGTGAGCGGGCCAAAGCCTTGAAAATGCAGCTTGAGGCCATCAAGCACCAGGGCTCCCGCACTTCGGGCCAGATTGACCCGAAGGACGCAGGAAAACGCTCCAACGAAATTGTAGCCGAGCGCAATAAGATGGCGGTCAAGCAGGTGCAGCGGTATATCCGGCTCAATGAGCTGGTTCCCGACCTGATGAAGCTGATGGATGAAAAAAAGCTGGGTTTTACTACGGCGGTGGAGCTTTCCTATATCGGCAAGAAGAACCAGAACTATATCGCCGTCGCCATTGACAGCCAGCAGTCCTCTCCTTCGCAGGCGCAGGCAAAGCGTATGCGTGAGCTGGACGAAAAGAAGCTGCTCAACGGGGATGTGATCGACGGCATTATGATGGAGGACAAAAAGGAGGTAGACAAAGTGATTTTGACAGGTGTGGAACTGAGCAAGTATTTCGGCAAGGAAACTACGCCGAGGGAAATGAAGGACCAGATCATCAAGCTGCTGGACGACTGGAAGGGTCAGCAGAAGGAACATGAAAAGCCGGAGAAGAAAACCGAACAGGAAAAGTAAGCCCAAACTTCGGGTCAGCATGGCCCGAGGACTGGGGGGGGGGGGGGGGGGGGG
>NZ_JAJEPT010000024.1:0-36165 GCF_020686995.1 Blautia fusiformis | reverse complement strand
AGTTCTGGCCCTGCCGCAATGCTTTTAGCCGTCTCACGGAGTCCTAGTAGTATCCCCCGACGGAGTCCCTGCCCGGACCGATGCCACCTTCTTCTGGCGTCCCCCTCTCCATCCACCCCCGCAAAACCTCAACAACACCCCCGACTACATCCCCCACACAGACCGATTCCACCTTTCTCTAGCGTCACTCTATATCTCCAACAAAACAAAAAATCCCCGGTGCCCAGCAAATACAACACTACCAGACACCAGAGAAAAAAGAACAAATGTCAAGCAGATATTCACAATCCACTTCGCTACTTGCTCATAACCGAATAACAGCTCATCGCTTTTCGCAGACCCGCAACGGACTTACTTGATTCAGTTAAACCTCAATCACTTCCCATACACTGCATTAGACTTACATCCCGAAATACAAGCTTCCTAATTCATAGAAAAATCCGCCTAGAACCGATAACTCAGTCTGTCAAGGCAATCCCTTCCAACCGTAACCAATGTCAGAAAATTCATCAGATAATCCCCTGCCAAATATAAAGCAGCCATATTTAATTACTGCTTATTATCCTGATTTTCTTCCTGATTCTTTTCTTTTTTCTGAGCAGTACCGTCGGACTCTGCAGAATCTCCCTGCATGATCTTATTCAGTTCCTGGATCATCTCTTCATCCTTCAGACGGAATTTTACCTCTACACGTCTGGACGCGTCTTTATCTACATTTCCATCTGCATCCAGAACCGGATCTGACATGGAATGCCCATTCACTGTCAGACAATCCTTCAGTTCCTGAACCTGTGAATCCTTCAGAAAATCACTCTTAATATCCAAAAGATACTGCGCTACCGCCAGAGACCTCTTCTGTGACAGCTCCAGGTTATAACTGTAATCTCCATCTGTATCCGTATAACCATCAATAATGATCTCGCCAAGATATTTCTTATAGGAATCATCCAGCAATACCTTACAATATGTCGGCAACACCATAGACAATGTCATCTTACCGGAATCGGTAAGCTCTGCCTGATCATAATCAAACATAACATTGGCATTCAATGTCAGCGCACCTGTCTGTGGATCAATATCCACATTGAGGTTCTTTTTCTCAAATTCCTTCTGCAAAGCTTCCACAACCTCAGCTTTCACGCCGATGATCTTATCGATCTTCTCCTGCTGCTCTTCCAGAAGCTCTGTTTTTTCATCCAGCGCAGACTGCTGCTCTTTCAATGTATTCTGCTGGCTGGAAAGCTTCTTTTTCTGAGAGGCCAGCTTTTTCTGCTGTTCTTTCAGCTTCTTCTGCTGCGCCTCAAGCGTTTCCTGCTGTTTGGCAAGCTTCTCCGCCAGAGAAGACAGTTCTTCATCCTGAGATTTGATCTGCTTGTCCTTGGACTTGATCTGCTCATCCTGGCTCTTTAATGTCCCTGCCTGCTCATCCAGCGCATTCTGTTTTTCCAGAAGCTCTTCTGTATATTTTTCCTGAAGAGCAATTTTTTCATCCCGTTCCTTCAGACTGTCCTGATAGCTCTTCTGTGCCTGAAAAAGTGTCACACACATGATCAGAACAAAAAGCAGCAAAACTCCTGCCATCATATCCGAATAAGAACGCCAGACATTAAATCCATGCTCCTCCGGCTTTCTTTTTTTGCGCATTGACAATTCCTCTCTTATTTAAATAAACCAAAACGGCTTTTCTGTGCTGCCTTCGTTGCCTCACGGATACTGCGCTCGATCTCATCCAGCAATGCTTCCTGTCTTGCACCCTGTCCTTCCAGAAGATCCTCCAGACCCGTCAGCTTATCCTTAAGTTCCTGGATACCGGCATTGCTTCCATAGCCCCAGGGCTGTCCGGCGATCAGATGGATATCACGGTTATTTTTTGCCGTCTTGATCTCAGAAAGAAGCCTGCGCACCTCATCCAGAACACTGTTGACCATCTTCTGGCTCTCAGTAAATTCTTTCACTCTGGCTTCAAAATCTTCGATCATCTTCTTATCTTCACGAAGAAGCTCCTCGCTGATCCTATTGGAATCCGCAACTGCTTTCATCCCTTCTGCAGCACTGTCCACATACTGGCGCATAGATGCATTGCAGTTTTTCCAGAGATCTGCGGATTCTTTTTCATTTTCATGCATATGCCGGGCAAGCTTTTCGTAATCCCGTTTCTGCAGCTGCTGGATCGTCTGATTATCCCGGATAATACGGTCTGCAGTCTTCATATAACTACTCTGCATCTCGTCGATTTCCTTAATGGCTTCCTTCATGGCACGTTCCTGCTTCGTAAAGGTTTCACTCAGCTGACTACTCATGGTCTTGTACAATTCTGATGTATATTCTGTATTCTCCTTCTGCACCTTCTTAAGTTCTGCCAGGGCATCATTAAAATCTTCAAACTGCATCTGAAAGGACCCATGCATCTCGCTTAAAAACGTATCCAGAATCTCGCGGATCGCATCCTGCTGCCCTTTTGTCACAGATGCAGTAAGAACGTCCAGAGAATCATTCATTTTCTGAAAAGTAGGTGTGATCACTTTCTCAAAGCTGTCTGCCATCTGCACAGAAAACTGTTCCGCCATCTGTTTCATGGCTTCTGTCTGCGTCTTCTGGCTGGAAACAAGGAGATTCCAGGACTCATTCTCCGCAGTAGGGAGCACCAGTGCGTGAAAACGATCCAGAAAATCCTGCATTGCCTGGGACATCGCAGAATATCCGCTTTTCATCCCAAATGTGTACACAACAGAAAGTGCAACTCCATAAATGGAGGTCAGAAACGCAACTTTGATGCCATCCACAAGAGCGGATACCGAGCTTGTCATCACTTCATAATCCGTGGGCTGGAAATTCTTAAGTCCCCACACAAGACCGATAAATGTTCCAAGGATACCAAGGCTTGTAAAAATGTCCGGAGCCATCTCAAGGAGTCTCTTGTGGATATGTACATCTACATCCTCAATATTCACAAAATCCTCTACTTCAGCGATTCCTTCTTCCGTTCTGCTGATACTATCAACAAAATCATCCATCTTTTTGTCGAGATAGCGGTCACCAAAAATCCCTCGCAGCTGTCCAATCTCTTCTTTTCTGGCTCTTCCCGGAAGCTGAAACACTTCTGTGATCTCACCAGCGCCATGCTTCAGTGCTCTTGACAGGTTATCCATCCGATATAAACCTGCAAAAAGCCCCACTGCGTATATGATCAGCATAAGTCCCAGAAATGTAAAATTATAAAGCAACACATTCCCGGAGCCTTTTCCCACATAAGCGGTCAGGGTTGCCGCGGCCACTGTTACTGCCAGAAACAGCACTGTATTCATAAACTTTTTTCCCATAATATGCCTCCCCTGTCTTTACTTTTGAAAAAAGTTATTCTTTTGTCCCCATACTACCATAACATCTTCCCTAAAACAACCAGAAAGGACAATTCCTTCGCCAAAAGAATTGTCCTTTCGTCTTTTTTCTATTTTATACTTTTATTTAGACTTTTATACGGCAGGCTGCATCATCGCTGATCAGGATCCTGCGTCCGCAAACACCTACGATCACTCCGCCAAGTATCCTGCTTATGATCTGTACGGTCTTTCCTTCACTGACATCATATTGCCTGATCTGTTCCATAGTCTCCGGCATTCCGGTCATCCACTTGATCGTGTAGCTTTCCCCTGCTTTTGTCTCATTTAATGACTGCATACACTCACCCCATTCCACATATCACATCACTATCAGTAATCATCCTCTATCCGTAGGCGGATATTCGCAATCCACACTCAGTTAAATGATTTCATATAATTTCAACACAATTCTGTATTTTTATATAATTAGTAAAGTTTAACTTTTATTTTTCTGAACTATTTATTTCTTTTGTATATTTTATCTCATTTTATCTCGATTAGTCAATCATAACCTGTAAAATTCCACCAATAAAAACAGACAAAAAAAGAAACGCGGAACAGCCATTACGGTTATTCTGCGTTTCTCATTATTTTTTATGCATAAACTTTATCTTCTTCCAGAAGTGTTGTCATTCCATTCTTTACTTCCACAAGATTAATACAGCAGTTAGGCGGCACGGAGCCTCTCCAGAAATTCTTCGGATCAGGATCTACATTTTGAAGAAGAGCACGGACTGCACATCCATGAGAGGCAACAAGAATTGTTTTATCCGCAAGAGTCGGATCTGATGTTTTTTCATCCCAGAAATCCTTTGTCCTGGCGATCACATCAAAAATATCCTCGCCCTTTTCCGGTCGTTTAAAATTTACCGGATCACGGAAAAAAGTCTCGATCTGCGGATCGATATAATTGCCATCTGCATCTCTTACCTGATCACCCTCCAGCACACCAAAATCGATCTCCTGAATCCGCTTATCCGGTATGATCGGAACATCTCGTTTCCCCAGAACATATTCTGCTGTCTGTTTTGCCCTTGAGAGCGGACTTGTAAAACAGATATCAAACATCACATTACGGAGAGCTTCTCCTGTTTTTTCCGCAAGAAGAACCCCTTCCTTCGCAAGAGGTACATCCGCTGCACCCTGAAGTTTTTTTAATTTATTCCACTCAGTCAGGCCATGTCTTACAATGTAGATCAGCATCAGCTTCTCAGCTCGATTCCAAGTCCGTTAAGACCATTCATGATCTTTTTCATTGCTGCGGAGATCTCGTTTTCACCAAGAGTCTTGTCATGGGCACGGAATACCAGAGAATAAGCCATGGATTTGAAACCTTTCTCAATCTGCGCTCCCTCGTAGATATCGAACAGCTGATAGCTCTCAAGAATATTTCCGCCTCTCTGGTCAAAAATCTCCTCAATCTGTCCTGCAAGAACTGCATGAGGAACTACGAGGCTCAGGTCACGAGTTACAGCCGGATATTTGGCAATTCCTGTATATTTGTGGTTGAAGCCAGCAAATTCCAGAACATCCAGAATGTCGATCACTGCGATATATGCTTTTTCTCCGATAGAGTAATTATCTGCAACAGCCGGATGAACCTCCCCTAAGTATCCAACCACCTTACCCTCGTAGATCATGTTAGCCTGTCTTCCTGGATGAAGGAATGGTTTTCCACTGTTTGGATCGTAGGTAACCTTTTTCTTCATTCCGATCTTCTCGAAGAACTCCTCGCATACACCCTTCATATCAAAGAAATCGCCTTTTCCGTACATTCCAAGTGTAAACATGGTACGCTCATCCGGAAGCTCTGTGACCGGAAAGGACTTTGGAAGATAGATATTTCCAAGCTCATAAAGACGAACATCTTTATTACGTCTGTTATAGTTTGTGGAAAGGGATGCCAGCATACCGTTCAGTGTGCTTGTACGCATGATACTGTAATCCTCTCCAAGAGGATTGCTGATGGTGATGACTTTACGAAGCTCACTGTCCTCAGGAATACAAAGCTTGTCAAATACCTTCGGGCTTTCGAAAGAATAGGACATTCCCTCTGAGAATCCGCAGTATTCTGCAATATCTCTTGCAACTTCCTGGATACGAAGCTTAAATGGCAGCTTACCTGTAGTAGCCTCTCCTGTAGGAAGTGTCATCGGAATCTTATCATAGCCATAGAATCTTGCAACCTCCTCTGCAACATCTGCATTACAGTGGATATCCTGACGGAATGTCGGTGCAACGATCTCGTCTGTTTTTTCATCATAAGCCAGTTCTACACGTCCAAGATAATCGATCATCTCTTCTTTTGTAAGGCTGGTTCCAAGAAGCTTGTTGATCTTCTCAGGCTCAAATTTTACTCTGGATGGTTCTCTTGTCTCGCTGCAGACATCAACCATTCCGCCTACAACCTCACCTGCACCAAGTTCTTCCATCAGCTGGCATGCACGGTCAATTGCAGCCTGTGCATTGTTCGGGTCAAGACCCTTCTCAAATTTACCGGATGCATCTGTACGAAGTCCGATCCTCTTGGAAGAAAGACGGATGCTGGTTCCATCGAAGCACGCTGCCTCAAAAAGAACAGTTTTTACATCGTCTGTGATCATGGAATTCTCTCCACCCATGATACCTGCGATGCCGACAGCCTTCTCACCGTCACAGATCATCAGAACATTCTCATCCATGATACGCTCCTGGCCATCCAGTGTGACGAATTTCTCATCTTTTCCTGCACGGCGTACAATGATCTCCTGATTTGCGATGGTATCCAGATCATATGCATGCATTGGCTGTCCAAATTCTTCCATTACATAGTTTGTGATATCAACCAGGTTGTTGATCGGGCGGATTCCATTGGAAGCCAGACATCTCTGCATCCACTTCGGAGACGGACCGATCTTGACATTTTTTACAACCCTTGCACAGTAACGCGGGCAAAGCTCCGGATCCTCTACAGTAACCTTTACATAATCGGAAGCTTTCTCATCATTTTCCTTAACCTCTACAATCGGCGGGCAGAATTTCTTCTGGAAGGTTGCTGCTGCCTCTCTTGCGATTCCAAGAACGCCGTAGCAGTCTACACGGTTGGAAGTGATCTCATACTCAAATACCACATCGTCAAGGCCAAGTGCCTTAACAGCGCTCTCCCCCACAACTGCATCCTCAGGAAAAATATAGATTCCGTATTCCGGTGCTTCCGGATACATTTCTCTGGTACTTCCAAGTTCCTCGATAGAGCACATCATACCAAAGGACTCCACGCCACGGAGTTTGCCTTTTTTGATCTTGATACCTCCGGGAGTCATTTTTCCATCGTGGCCGCCTGCAACACGTCCACCATCAAGAACAACTGGAACCTTATCTCCTTCTTTTACATTTGGAGCGCCTGTTACGATCTGCACACTCTCAGTTCCGATATTTACCTGGCAGATGATCAGCTTATCTGCATCCGGATGTTTCTCGATCTTATCGATCTGGCCGATCACGATCTTATCAAGATCTGCATCCAGCTCTGTAAAGCCCTCTACCTTTGTGCCTGTTAAGGTCATGGCATCTGTATATTCCTGTGCCGTTACATCCAGATCCGGCACATATGTTTTAATCCAAGATAATGAAGTATTCATTTTGGTTGTCCCTTCTTTTTTCTATATTTACTGTCAGACGGATACTCATGATCCGTATTCACTGTTTTAGAACTGTTTCAGGAATCTGCTGTCGTTCTCATAGAGAAGACGCATATCATCGATCTCATATTTCAGAAGTGCGATACGCTCCAGACCCACACCAAAGGCAAATCCTGTATACTCATCCGGATCGATCCCGCACATACGGAGAACATTCGGATGAACCATACCACAGCCAAGGATTTCGATCCAGCCGGAACCTTTACAGAAACGGCAGCCCTTTCCGCCGCATTTGAAGCAGGAAACATCAACCTCAGCGCTCGGCTCTGTGAACGGGAAATGATGCGGACGGAATTTGGTCTTTGTCTCCGGTCCGAACAGCTCTTTTGCGAACTCCTGAAGGGTTCCCTTAAGATCTGCAAACGTAACATTCTTATCAATAACAAGACCCTCGATCTGATGGAAGGAAGGTGAATGTGTTGCATCTACCTCATCAGAACGGAATACACGGCCAGGTGCGATCATACGGATCGGAAGCTTGCCTTTTTCCATCTCACGTGCCTGCACCGGTGATGTCTGGGAACGGAGCAGAATGGAATCATTGATAAAGAATGTATCCTGCTCATCTCTTGCCGGATGATCCTCCGGAATATTCAGCTTTGTGAAGTTGTAGTCCGCATACTCAACCTCCGGACCTTCCACAACCTCATAGCCCATTCCGATGAAAATACGCTCAACTTCTTCCAGAGCGATAGTATTCGGATGGCGATGACCGATCTTCGCTTTCTTTGCAGGAAGTGTTACATCAATCACTTCTGCCTTCATTTTTTCCTCACGGACCTTCTCCTCGAAATCCTTTTTGGAGGCTTCCAGAAGTTCTTCGATCTTAGCTCTTGTCTCATTGACAAGCTGCCCAACCTTCGGACGCTCTTCCGGAGCAACATCCTTCATACTTTTTAAGATTGCAGTAAGCTCACCTTTTTTTCCAAGATATGCAACACGCACATCATTCAGCTTATCCAGGCCCTCGGATTCCTCGATCCGTTTTCTGGCATTTTCAGCCAGTTCCTGAAGTCTTTCTTTCATATCCATGGTCTATTTCTCCTTTAATTAAAATGATCAAATGATCCGCCGCCCACCCCGAAGATCCAGATATGGGCAATAAAAAAACCGTCCCTTATAAAAGGGACGGAATATCCGCGGTACCACCCAGTTTCCCATGAAAATATCACGGGCACCTCTTGTCTGCTTAACGCGCAGCTTACGTCATCTCCTACTGTTACTTCAGAGAGGAAGCTCCGGTGGGAAATTCAAGAACCATCTGAACTCGGGGAAGCTTACAGCCGGTGACTTCCCTTCTCTGTGAGAAAACGATCCTCTATAAACACCTTCACAGCTTTTCTGTCTTTTAATACTATGCCACAAGGTCTGTCTTCTGTCAAGCGCAAAGTCAGGATTCTTTGGTACTGTTTTTTTCATTTTCTTTCTTGGAAAGAAGTGTTTTTACGGATCTCTGGGCCTTTCGGAATTCATTTTCGAAGTAGGCATTAATCTCCGCCCCGTAAAGAAGCAGGTTCATACACACATACAGCCACAGCATTACCATGATCAGCGCAGTCAGACTTCCGTACATATTTCCGAAATCCGGAAAAAATGCAAAATACAGGGAAAATCCGTAGGAAAATATCATCCACGCCACTGCGATCATAAATGCCCCCGGAAGCTGGCTTTTAAAGGTTGCCTTTCGGTTTGGAAGTACTTTATAAAGAACCAGAAACACTGCAAACAGCACGGCAAATACAAGCAATGTCCTGGCCCCCATAACCTTGGCCAGCAGCCTCCCGAGAATCGGAATGGTTCTCTGTGCAGCTACCTGGATCCGGTTACCAAGAACCAGAACCAGAAGAGTGACAATGATCGCCAGCACAAACAACAGCATATAAAAAACCGAATAGATTCTGGTCATCAGCCAGTTTCGGGTTTCCTTTACATGATAAATGGTATTTAAACCATTGGTGATCGCCTGCATTCCCTTTCCGGACGCCCAGAGCGCCATCAGCGCAGACAACGGCACGATGGCTGTACTTCTTTTGTATACTTCTACCACAATGCTCAGCACAAAGGTCTGCAGATTTCCGGGCACAAACCCGATGATGGCATCCCTGACAACATTATAGCTTAACGGTGTATAACGGATCAGCGTTGTAAGAAACAGTATAAACGGGATAAAAGACATGATCAGAAAATACGCTGCCTGGGCCGCATATGCACTGACATGATCTCCGTTTGCCCTGCGCACAAATCCCAGCATGAGCTGGATTATATTTTTCTTTTCCTCGTCCATGCTGACCTCCCTCAGGTTTCTTTTTTTACCAGGAAAAACGTTCAAATCCGATCTTATCCTGGATTTCCGGAAAAAGCTTTACTTCCGGCTGCAGGCTCTTATGTTCGCCTATCATCTTTTCCATCCATACCATATTATACCAACGGTTAAACTTATAGCCGCATCTGTGGAACTCTCCCACACGCTTATAACCAAAATGTTTATGAAAATCCACACTGGCATTGGTCAGGTATTCATCTTCTTTTAGTGCAACTGCAATGCAGGCATTCAGGTTCAGAATTCCCATCTCTGCAAGAAGACTCTCCAGGGCTCGATAGAGTCTGCCTCCTGCACCGCTGCCCCGCCGGTCATGTCTCACATAAACAGACATCTCCGCACACCAACCATAAGCAGCCCTCGGGTGAAACGCCGAACCATAGGCATACCCCAGGATCTCTCCCTTCTCTTCTGCCACAATGTACGGATATTTCACCTTTATATCATGGATTCGCTGCGTAAACTCTTCTATGGAAGGTGTTTCATATTCAAATGTGATCGCAGTTTTTTCTACGTAGTAGGAATAAATCTCTAAAAGTGTTGCTGCATCCCTTTCTTCTGCCACACGTATCTGCATTGCCTTCTCGCACCTCTTTTAATTCTGTTTATCTGTTATTTCACAAAGAAACGGTAAACCGTCTCAGAGCTGTACTCTTCACCGGGAAGCAGGATCGGAGAATGGAAATCCTCCACATTGACTGCATTTGGCTCCACCTGTGTCTCCAGGCAGAATCCATAACGTTCATGATAAACATGACCGTTCTTTCCCTTCTCATCCTTAACAAAATTGCCTGCATAGAACTGCACACACGGGCAATCGGAGGAAACCTCCATACCGATACCGGATTCCCTGCAGTATGCAGTCGCAATCGAACGGACATTGCCCTTTGCATAATTATCTGTTACATAGTTATGGTCATAACCGCCTGTAAACTTCAGCTGTTCAAAGTCCGCCTCAATGTCTCTGCCGATCGGTTTGGAAACATTGAAATCCATCGGCGTTCCCGCCACCGGTGCATATTCACCGGTAGGAATGGACTGGCTGTCTTTTACCGGAGTAAAATACTTCGCATGAATACACACTTCCTGGGCAAGCACATCTCCGCTGCCTTCTCCGTTCAGGTTAAAATAAGAATGGTTGGTCATATTGGCAACGGTAGCTGCATCAGAGCGTCCTCTGTAAAAGATCTTCAATTCGTTTTCCTCTGTGAATTCATATTTCACAACAATGGAAAATTCTCCCGGAAATCCGTTCTCTCCATCCGGACTGATGCGGAAGAAATCCACGCTGTTCTTCTCCTGGGAAATTTCCTTTACTCCCCACAGCTTTTTCTCAAAGCCATCCGGACCGCTGTGAAGATTGTTATGATTCTCATTCTCTGCAAGAACCACTTCTTTATCATCAATAAAAAATCTGGAATTCTCGATACGGTTTCCGCTTCTTCCAATGATTGCACCAAAAAAGCATCCATTAATCTCATATCCCCTGATATCGTCATATCCAAGGACCACATCCTTCAGATCTCCGTTCTTATCCGGAACACATATCTTCACCAGGATCGCGCCATACTGAAGCACTTCAGCATAGGCACCTTTTTTATTCTCAAGATGATAGATCTTTACTTCTTCCCCTGTAGGAAGTGTCCCAAATTTCCTTTCAGAAACACTCATGTTTTAATTCCTCCCATATATGAAAAAAGAGCCACTAACCGGCTCCATGTCTTTAACCGATTAATCCCGGGATGCCGTTCCCTTATTTTTGACGCCTAGCAGATGCTAGGTGGGTATCCTCAACAGTGTCTTCTGCCTACCACGACGTGAGGTCTGACATCCAACCTGCGATTTTGGATTCCCAAAATGTCAATGTAGGTTCAAAAAGAAAAGGGGGATCGAACATTCCAGGATTCGGTTTTCGTTGTTTTTATTATAAACCAGTATTTGTGCTTTTTCAACAGAAAATACATTTTCTTACTGATTTTATTATCAATTATTATTTGATCTTAAGAATATCCTTTACTGCTGCCGGCATATCCACTGCATCTACCACCCTGTCATGAAGGACCGGCGCAGTACGGATTTCTTCAACTGCACGTGGAACAGGTACTCCGGAAAGCGCACTTAATGCGTCTACAAGGCCAAAATCATCCAGATCTTTATGCTCCTCGCCAAGTGCTTCCATAACACTTCTTGTGAATTTATACGGACTTGCAGTAGAAGCGATCACTGTCGGAAGATGATCCGCTGTCTCACTTACATACTTCTTATATACGCCGGCTGCAACCGCTGTATGCGTATCGATCACATAATTGCTGTCTTTGTAGATATCACTGATGGCCTGTGCAGTCTCATCTTCGCTGCAGAAATTGCCATAAAAATCACCAAGCTGTGCTTTCATCTCGTCAGTAATGGTATATTCGCCGCCCTCACTTAAAGATTTCATAAGCTCTGCACACTTTTCAGCATTTTCTCCGGTAAGACGATAGATCAGTCTTTCCAGATTGCTGGAGATCAGGATATCCATGGAAGGAGATGTCGTAAGGATGAAATCTCTCTTTCTGTCATAAGTTCCTGTGCGGAAGAAATCATAAAGAACACGGTTCTCATTCGATGCACAGATCAGCTTGTGGATCGGAAGGCCCATCTGTTTCGCATAGTACGCAGCAAGGATATTTCCGAAGTTTCCGGTAGGAACTACCACATTGATCTCCTGTCCGTCTTTGATCCTGCCGTCGCGTACCAGTGATGCGTAGGCATATACATAATACACGATCTGAGGAACAAGACGACCTATGTTGATAGAGTTTGCAGAAGAAAACTGGAAACCTGCCTGATCCAGCTCTGCTGCCAGCTCGTGATCATTGAACATCTTCTTAACTGCAGTCTGGGCATCATCAAAGTTACCGGTAATACCTACCACATAAGTGTTGGCACCCTTCTGAGTTACCATCTGTTTCTCCTGGATCGGGCTGACACCATGCTTCGGATAAAATACAATGATCTTCGTTCCAGGCACATCTGCAAAGCCTGCCATGGCAGCTTTACCGGTATCTCCTGATGTTGCGGTAAGGATTACGATCTCATTCTTAACATTATTCTTCTTCGCTGCAGTTGTCATCAGATGCGGAAGAATGGAAAGTGCCATATCCTTAAATGCGATGGTCGCGCCATGGAACAGTTCCAGAAAATATGCCCCATCCGCTTCATGAAGAGGTGCAATCTTTTCTGTATCAAATTTACTGTCGTATGCTTTGTTGATACAGTTCTTAAGCTCATCCTCAGTAAAATCTGTAAGGAAACGGCTCATTACCTCATATGCTGTCTCCTGGTAGGTCATCTGTGCCAGCTTGTCCATTGGTACATCCAGCTGTGGAATGCTTTCAGGCACGAACAGTCCGCCGTCCTCAGAAAGGCCCTTAAGTATGGCCATAGACGCTGTAACTGCCTGCTCTTTTCCTCTGGTGCTCTTGTACAATACCTGCATTGGTGTTCCGCCTTTCTATTGTAAGATATTCGTTTTCTTTTCAACGTTATCACATTATAGCATGGAATTATGGAAAATGCCACCACTTTTAAAAAAGAATCTGTCTTGCCCAATCCCACCCTGTGATCAGACAGATATTCACAGCTTTCGGACATAAAGAAACCGCCGGTCTGTTTCTGCCGGCGGTTGGTTCCTTCTGTACTGCATCAGTTCTTCCTATTTATATGTATAAAATTCATGGACCCCATATTTAAAGAGCCTCTTCAGGTCCTTTTCAAACCATTTCACATTGTGTTCCTCTGCTGCGGATTTCTGGATAAAGAACAGTGCACCTTCAGAATAATCAGCACCCTTCAGCGCCTGCTTGACCGCTTCCCTTGTTTCATCAGAAACTGCAACTTCATTGATCCTGCCATCATAGGTCGGTGAAAACTGCGGAACGCCGTCACTGTTATCCCAGACAACCTCTGTCACCGTATTCGGAAAATCTTCGCTTTTTACACGGTTCATGATGACATTGGCCACCAGAACACGGCCCTTGATATCTTCACTTCCTGCTTCTGCCTCCACGATCCTCAGAAGTGTATCATAGTCCTCATCTGACATCAGTGTGGGATTTTCCGCCAGTGTGATCGATCTTGCATCAAGTTCATTTACTTTGTTTTCCATAGAGGAGCTTACATTAAGATCTGCAGCAGTATTGGTTACTTTCTGTACTCTCTGGCCTACGATCACCTGCTCACAGGAACTTCCGATCCTTGTAACCGTGCTTCCGGATAATGGTGTATCCGTAACTCCTGAAACCACACCTGCGATCCCGGTAGGAACAGCAACCTCTTCATAGGAAGAGCCCTCTCCTCCATCTGAAGCTGCATAAACCCTGCCTCCTTCACTTTCTGCAAATGTCCTTGTCCCCAGAGAAATAACCATCGCCAAAACTGCACATAATGTCAGCACTGCAAAACTGCGCGCGGAATTTCCTCCGGTTTTTCCATTTCTACGTTCATCCTGCACTCCGTCAGCCTCACGTAAATCTTTCTCAACTTTCATAATCTCATTCCTTGCGTTTCATTTTCTGTAACAGCCCGTAATCCTTCGATACGATATCACAACCCCCATTATCATCGCTTCCCGGATATTTACGGATCATTACGATTTCCTTTACATGTTTGTAACATTTTTGTAATGTATGGGAAAATTATATTTAATAATATTGAATATGTCAAGCTTTTTCCCGTATTTAACGCTTCAATGGCGGTATTTGTGTTTTATCCACACCTTATCCACATGTATTCCACATTAAATCCACATAAAATCGCAGAGTTATCCACATTCATACCATGTTTCATTTCAGAAAAAAGGCAGATAGCGTCTCCATCTCCGTCCAATGTTGTACACCCACTTTCCGGAAATCGTACTTCTATCTGCCTGTTTATCCTTTTTCAGAACAGTTTTTTCTTCTGTTATTTACGGATTTGATTATAATATTTTGTTTTCATCCAGTCAAGGATTTTTGCTCGACCAGATCCGACCCCTTATGCAAAACGGCACAATGCCTGCACGAAAAGTGTCGCATAAACGCACAGATCGATACTCCAGGCTCCCAGAAACAGCCCCCATGGTGTTTCCCCGGCTCCTTCGGCAAATCGTTTGGGCTTCAGCGCAAGGATCAGCGAAAAAAGAAGCGGCAGAAAATACCGTCCCTGAACGCCCAGGATCTTATCGTAGCCATAGGCTGTCCACTGTCCGTATAACGTGACAAAGATCAGCGCAAATACCAGGAGACTAACTCCTCCCAGAATACCCTTTGCCGGAAGATCCAGACGGATTCCCGACATATCATCATTCCCGGAAACCTGAAGGACCAGGATCAGAAGATATCCCATTGCCAGCAGGGCACAGACAGGAATGTTCAGCCATCCAAGATTACTTCCTATCATTTCTGTAAGATAGGTCACACCAAAGCTGTCCAGGCTCCGCACAAAAGTCAGGACAAAGGCAGCCGGATCCTTCAGGATCCCCACAAGCTGTGCAGCTGTATCCACACCCGGCTGTGACTCACAGAGATATCGGGACGCAATGGCCAGCCAGCCGAAACTTAAGATCAGGATCACGGTTCCTGCACAGACTACGTGGAACCAGTAATTTTTCCTGCTTCTAAACCGTTCTTTCGGAATCAGGAACAGGAGCAGGCAAAACGGCATGTAAACCACTTTGCAAAGACACAGAAATCCGGTCAGTACGTACATCCATATCAGCTGTCTTACACTCATAACTTCTTTTTGTTTATATCGCATGGCCAATACAAAGGCAGCCAGAGCAACCGTCAGAGCCAGGGCCAGGGCATCTGCAGACATGGAATTTGCTGACTGGATATTCACAGGTACCAGCCCCAGAAGTACGAGAAAATTTTTCCCAACAGGCGTCAGACGAATGGCAAAGAAAAAGAACAGTCCAAACATAAGCATATTGGCGATTCTTCCCGCATAGGCAAGAACCATCGGCCGGTCTGTAAACAAATCTGCAATGCGGATCCCCACTACCTGGGGAAGATACGAAGTAGGTGCATACAAGGCTGTATTTCCAAATCCGTAAAACTGTGTTTTTTCCCGGTCGATACGCTGATCTGCATTCTCTCCGATATCCCATAATGATACATGATCCTTGGAGGTAAATTCCGGAACCAGACCACTGTTAAACGTCCTTCCATATGAGAATAAGTCGTTTCCTCCGTTGCCTTCCGACGTCAGATATCCTCTGGAAACCTCATAGCTTCTCAGATAATGACTGTACTCATCCGGCGAATTAAAGGCCGGAACCGCCGCCAGCGTACAGATACTCATAAAAATATAAACAACGGCAAACACCACTTCTGCCCGGAGCTGTCTGCGTTTCAGAAATGCAAAGATCACCAGCATCACAGCTGCTGCCGCCCCAATTACCAGAAACACCAGTGATTTTGGAAATGGACTGGAAATAATACGATAGGCAAGTGTCTGTGTATCATCCTTCTGGCTCACCAGCCCTGCAGCCACTCCGGTATCCCCTTTTGCGCCATCTAAAACGATTCGAAATTTCTGCCCCTTACATTCCGTAAGCTTCTGGGCAAGCCTGAAATACGTGGTATCCCCCGACGATATGGTCAGTCTGCTGGCCTGCCAGCTCTGGATCTCCCTGTCATTCTGATACAGAGTTACCTGAAACGTTCCAGCAACCGATGCACTCTCTGTAGAAAGAAAAAGCTCCACACCTGACAGACGGTTCGTTTTGCAGGTAAACTCCTCTTCAAAGCATCCTCCCACACCGATCATCGACCAGGTATCCGGTCTTGCCTGCTGCTTTACATTTCCGAGAATCTCCGAATCACTTAGCAGATATGCGGAAAAGATTAGGATCATTCCCCATATCAACAGATATTTCAGAGCGTTTTTCAGCTCTGCAGACAGGCTGTATGAGCTCCTGTTTTTTTTCTTATTTTTCATAATATCCCTCTTACTCTCTGTTATTTTCACATTCCGCACTATTATAGCATCTGCACGGCAAAAAAAGAAGCTGCGTTTTATGGCAGCTTCTCATTTTTTGTAAACCTATCCGGAACTGGATGCTTATCGATTGTTGATCGCAGTTACCAGTGCATCAATAGAGGCACGGATGATATCCTGATCAACACCTGCTCCCCAGGCAAGCGTTCCATCTGGTTTGCGGATTCCCACATAAGCGATAGCCTTGGAGGAAGAGCTCTGCTCCAGAGCATGCTCCTGATAAGTCTCCAGTGTGTATTTCAGTTCGTAAGCTTTCTTCAGTGCATTGTTTACCGCATCCAGACGACCATTTCCGGAAGCCTCTGTAACGATGGTTTTTCCACGGAATGTAGAAGTAACCCGTGTTACGATGCCATCTTCTTTCTGCTGGAAATGAACATCACTGATGCTGTATGGTTCAACCACATTTTCGAAGGTAGATTTGAACAGACTGAAGATCTCGTCCGGATGAAGCTCTTTGTGCTTGTGATCGGACACTGCTTTGGCTGCATAGCCCATAGCCTCTCGCATTTTCGGAGGAAGGTTCAGTCCAAACTTTGTCTCCAGTATATAGCCTACGCCACCCTTTCCGGACTGGCTGTTGATACGGATAACATCTGCGTCGTAATTTCTTCCCACGTCTGTCGGATCGATCGGCAGATACGGAACAGTCCAGTGCTCCAGATCTCCATTCTCTCTCCAGTGCATACCCTTTGCGATGGCATCCTGATGAGATCCGGAAAATGCAGCAAATACAAGAGCTCCACTGTACGGACTTCTTTCATATATCTGCATTCCGGTACATTTCTCATAAACCTCACAGATATGCGGCATATCAGAGAAATCGATCTTCGGATCCACACCCTGGGAATACATATTCATACCAAGTGTTACAATATCCACATTACCGGTACGCTCACCATTTCCGAACAAAGTTCCCTCAATTCGGTCAGCACCCGCAAGAAGACCCATCTCAGAATCTGCAACGCCACATCCACGATCATTGTGCGGATGAAGAGAAACGATCACGTTTTCACGGTATTTCAGATTATTACACATGTATTCCACCTGGCTTGCATACACATGCGGCATAGAATGCTCAACAGTAACAGGCAGGTTGATGATCGCTTTGTTATCTGCAGTGGGCTGCCATACATCCAGAACCGCATTGCACACCTCCAGCGCATACTCAGGCTCTGTTCCCGTAAAGCTCTCCGGGCTGTACTCAAACTGGAAATTGCCCTCTGTCTCATCAGCCAGTTTTTTCAGAAGTGCAGCGCCATCTACTGCAATCTTCAGGATCTCTTCTTTTGATTTTCTAAATACCTGCTCTCTTTGAGATACGGATGTGGAGTTGTATACATGAACGATTGCTTTTGGGGCGCCTTTAACAGCTTCAAAGGTCTTACGGATGATATGCTCTCTTGCCTGAGTCAGCACCTGGATCGTTACATCCTTCGGGATCAGATCCTGCTCGATCAGCGTACGGAGAAACTCATACTCTGTCTCAGAAGCAGCCGGAAATCCAACCTCGATCTCTTTAAAACCGATTTTTACAAGAAGCTTGAAAAATTCCACTTTCTGCTCCAGACTCATCGGGATCACAAGTGCCTGATTTCCGTCACGAAGGTCTACAGAGCACCAGATCGGGGCCTTATCCACATATTCTTTCTCCGCCCATTTCATACATTTCACCGGCGGCATGTAATACTGACGTTTGTACTTGGATGGTGTCATCATTTTGTTTTCCTCCACTTTCTTTTCTGTTTTTTGATATAAAGACATAAAAAAATCTTCCGACTCTGCAGATTCTGCAAGAGACGAAAGACAACTGCTGTCCTACGCGGTACCACTCTTATTTCATGAATAAAAATTCACACACTTGACAGATACGGAATGTACATACATCCTTATATCCTCTCCGGATAACGGCGGACACCGTCTGCGTCTACTCTCTTATATAATATACAAAATATATAAAGATTTCAGGCAGATGCTCCGAGGCGAGTTCCACAAATCCCTTCCGCTGCTTCTCACCGGCCAGCAGCTCTCTGTGTTCCGTTCTCTTGTGTACTATTCCTCATCTACGCATTTTCTTTTTGAACTGGTATTAGGTTAACACGTTATGGAAGATTTGTCAACGAAATTTTAACGATGCACCGTACAAAATTTTAACGATGCACCGTGCAAAACAAGATTATGATTATATAAAAAACCAGAAATAGATATCTCTCACCGCTCTGTCAATCGACCTGCATATCGTTTTTATATTCCTGAAAATGTGAGGGTCATGCGGATATTCGCAATTGAAGCAGGGGACTTACTTGATTCGGCTAAACTGCAATATTTTTTTATTTTTAACAAATTTTTGTTATATTTTACCAGTAAAACATGCTATAGTTCATAGTAAGAAAAAAATTTCGGAGGTATTTTTAATGAAACGTGATCTGAAAAAAATCGTAAGCCAGATGACACTGGAAGAAAAAGCCGGCATGTGCTCAGGTCTTGATTTCTGGCATCTGAAACATGTGGAGCGCTTAGGAATCCCGGAAGTAATGGTCAGCGACGGCCCTCACGGACTTCGTAAGCAGGATGACAAGGGCGATCATCTTGGAATGAATGACAGCATCAAAGCCGTCTGCTTCCCGCCGGCTGCTTTAAGTGCCTGCTCCTTTGACCGCAAGCTGATGGAAGAAATGGGCAAAACTATCGGAAAAGAAGCTCAGGCCAACGATGTATCCATAGTTCTCGGACCGGCCGTAAACATCAAACGTTCTCCTCTCTGCGGAAGAAACTTCGAATATTATTCCGAGGATCCATATCTTGCAGGTGAGATCGCAGCCGCTTTTATAAACGGAGTACAGTCCCAGCATGTAGGAACCTCTATCAAGCACTTTGCAGCAAACAACCAGGAATATCACCGCATGAGCAACTCTTCCGAGGCTGATGAGCGCACTTTACGTGAAATCTATTTCCCTGCATTCGAAACTGCAGTAAAAAAAGCTCAGCCATACACCTTCATGTGCTCCTACAACCAGATCAACGGCACTTTCGCATCTGAGAATAAATGGCTTCTCACAGATGTTCTCCGCAGCGACTGGGGCTTCAAGGGCTATGTGATGTCTGACTGGGGCGCAGTCAATGACCGCGTTAAAGGCCTTGAGGCAGGACTTGATCTGGAAATGCCCTCCTCCAATGGAGTCAACGATTCCCTTATCGTACAGGCCGTAAAAGACGGTTCCCTCAAGGAAGACATTCTTGACGAGGCTGTTGAACGTATTTTACGCATAATTTTTGAATATACAGACAACCGTGCACCGCAGGACTTCACTATGGAAAAAGACCATGAAGAAGCACGCCACATTGCGGAAGAATCTATGGTTCTTCTGAAAAACGATATGCAAATTCTCCCTCTGAAAGCATCCGAAAAAGTTGCTTTCATCGGTGGTTTTGCAAAGAAGCCTCGTTTCCAAGGTGGCGGAAGCTCTCATATCAACTGCTTCAAGATCACAAATGCACTGGATTCCGTTCCTTCCGATGCACAGGTTACTTATGCGGAAGGTTTTCCTGCAGACAAAGATCTCTACGATGACGCACTTGCAGCTGAAGCGATTAAAACTGCTGCCGCCGCTGACAAGGTTGTGATCTTCGCCGGACTTCCGGACAGCTTTGAATCTGAAGGATACGACCGTTCCCACATGAGGCTTCCTAAATGCCAGAACCGTCTCATTGCTGAGATCCTTAAAGTACAGCCGAATACCGTGATCGTCCTCCACAACGGTTCCCCCGTGGAGATGCCATGGCTCAATGATGTAAAAGGACTTCTGGAAGCATACCTCGGCGGTCAGGCAGGCGGTACCGCTGTCGCAAACATCCTTTACGGAAAAGTAAATCCAAGCGGCAAGCTTGCCGAGACAATGCCGCTCAAGCTCTCCGACAATCCATCTTACCTGAACTTTGGCGGTGGTGAAAAGGTTGAATACCGTGAAGGGGTATTCGTAGGCTATCGCTACTACGATACAAAAGAAATGGATGTAGCATATCCGTTTGGCTATGGACTCTCCTACACTACCTTTGCCTGCAGCAACCTGAAGATCTCCAATGAAAATCCTACAGACAAAGACACGATCACCATTTCGGTTGATGTAACAAATACAGGAAACGTGGCAGGAAAAGAAGTCGTACAGCTCTACGTCAAAGACTGTACCCATTCCGCGATCCGTCCGGAAAAAGAACTCAAAGGATTCGAAAAGGTTTTCCTGAACCCAGGCGAAACCAAAACAGTAACCATGGAACTGGACAAGAGAAGCTTCGCATGGTACAATACAGAACTTCATGACTGGTTCGCAGCCAGCGGCGAATATAAGCTCCTTGTCGGTACCTCTTCCAGAGATATCCGTCTTGAAGGCAGGATCCATCTGAACAGCAGCCAGGAGCTTCCGATGCATGTTCATATGAACACCACCCTGGGCGAACTGTTCCGCAACCCGAAAACAAGCGAAACAGCAAAAGAACTGACAGCAAAATATATCTCAGCCATGAACGGTGGTGAAGAGTCCTCTTCTGAAGCCGCTTCCGAAGCTATAACCGAAGAAATGACAGAAGCCATGACTGACTCCATGCCATTACGTGCACTGGTAAGCTTCGGAGGGTATTCCAGAGAAGAACTTACAAAAATTATTGAAAAATTAAATAAACTGGTATAATTTCACAGAGCATTCTCTGCCACTCGAATTATACTTACATAAAAAAGCTGACAGAATAAAACCTGCTTTTACAATGACACAGGTTCGTACTTCTGTCAGCTTTTTGATTTTTTATCAGCAGTGCATCAATTTTTTTATATTGCTCGATCTGCGATGCACCCATATTTTACACACCACTTTTTTGCCTGTAGATTTCCTTAAGATCCTCCACCGCCATCTCCGGATCCATCGTGTGAAACATCAGGTAATTTACATTCATGGTTTTTGCCGGAGCCTGACGATAAATCTCTCTGCTTGATTCACCTGTTACATAATGCCAGTATCGATACACATATCCCGCCCAATACATAACTTCCTTATCATACTGTATACCATCTTTCTTTACTTCCGGGCATTCATCTGCAAACTCTTCCAATAAGTACTCTTCCGATTAGCCAAGGAAATACCTTGTTTTCGATTTCGGCCACTTACTTTCTTTAACGCCTGTCTTTCCATCCAAAGAAGCGGAATTTTCCTTTCAATCCGGATTGCATCACATGCTTTCTGTGTCACCGCATACTTAGCATATAATTCTGTCCCTGCTATTTCTTCCAGTTTTCCCCTGTGATAAGCAATCAACATGGCCCATTCGATATCTGCTGGTATTTCAATTTTTTTTAACTCATTTTCATCTATTGAAACTATATAGAATACCGATTCATCATAATCGCAAATCAAAGTCAATGGCTGCAATGGTTCTGTCCCCATATAAAACCCAGCTCCAAAATCACATCTGTCTCTGCTGGATGGTGTAATGAGGTACTCGCTATTTTGCGTTTACTTAATAACATCACATAACAGCTTACACTGCTTATCATATTTTTAATTTGACTCTTCTTATACTCTCCATTACGAACTCATCTTTCATAAGCAAGAGAAAGAGCCCATACAAAATAATTCCAACAAATATTTGTACACTTAAAGCTACCATTTTATTTGAAATTAATATTCCTATTCTCCAAACCATTATAGACATACACATAGCTGAAATAAAGTATTTGAAAAAGCACATCGAAAGCTTAGGAATTTTCAACTCAACTTTACTATATATAATAAACGCTACTAAAATAACACTTTCAGCAAAAACCGAAGCAATCGCTGCTCCACATGCTCCTAATTTAGGAATGAGTAAAATATTTGTCACAAAGTTTACAATTGCTCCTCCAATAACTCCAATATTATACTCTTTCTGTTTACCTGCTGAAATCAAACATTGTTTACCTATCGTATTGTCTAATCCAATAATTATAATTAAAAAACTAAAAATCCTTAATAAGAGTATACATTCTTCATAACCTTTACCTAGAAAAACAGGAATTAAATTCTCTGAAATTGCCATAGTACCAAAACATATCGGACATGCAATCAACATAATAAATTTCATTGTAATTCCCATTATACGTTTACGTTCTTCCTTATTATCATTTTCAAAAAAATATGCCATTCTAGGAAATGTAACAGTTCCAACAGTTGTTACAAAAACCAATAATATCTGTTCAATTTTATATGCCTGCTCATAATATCCGTTCTGAAATTCCGATCCTGTAATCCATCCTATCATACTTTTATCCAAAACCGTATACACCATAGTTGCAACCGTAGGAATAAAATATATCATACTTTTCTTCCAATGCTGTATAATATTCATATTTTTAAAGCTTTTAGGCTTAATATATTTAATTACTTGAGGCCACAAAGAAAAATTACCAATCAAGGTTATGCCATGAATTATTATTGCATATATATATAAATCATTATGTTCTCTTACCAAAGCAAAAATCAATACTATGTTTAATACTTTTATTATAATGTTTCTCATTGCAAGCATTTTGAACCATTCAAGTCCCTGTAAAATAAAAGACACATCATTCATTTGACCTAATATATAGAGACTTAACACACTATACAACAGTTTATATTGTTTTGATGCTTTTAAAATAACAACAAAGTAAATTAATAAACTTATCATTAATGTAACTAAACGCCCAAAAAATATTTCACTCACAGTTTTATGCAACAATTTCTTATTATCTCTATTTCTGGCAATTTCTAATTGTCCATATGTTGCAGTTCCAAGGCATCCAAATATTCCAAAGTATGTCACAATAGATAAAGCATAACTATATTTTCCGATTCCATCAGCTGACAAAACACGAGAAATATAAGGTGTCGTGAATATAGGTGTTATAACTGCAAGAATCTGATAGATCAAATTAAATAGAAAATTACTTTTCAAACTTGTTTGTTTCACTTATCAGTCACCCTCTTATTTTTACAGCTTGCTATTATATTCCATAAAATCTCATTGTTATATATATTAGTTTTACATAAAAAATCTATAATAATTTCATGTTTTTTTCTAATGTCTTCATACTTTCTTCCTGTACTTCCCGAAATACCCAAAAACAAAGGTCTTTCCATAAACATTTTATATTTGATTTTATATTTCTTTAGTGCTTCATAAAATACATGCTCTAAGTACTTTCCTTGAGAATCATATGTATTTTTATATACATTGAGCATATACTTTTTATAAGTATCTATAGATATACAATAAAATCTCGTATCAATTTCTTTTGAATAATGCTTTTTCATAAAACAATTTCTATCTTTTCGCAACAAGTTTTCTATATTTGAGATTCTTAGTCTTCCTGTTATTTTACAAAAAAAGTAATCACTGTCAGATATTATTTTACTATTATTCAAAACATATTTAATAATTTCTCCTTCACCATATCCTTTGCCATATGTATTCACTAAATCAGGGCTAGCCTGAAAACATAACCATTCAAATTTTTTAAACCTTATTTTTGCGAGATCTTGAATTTCTTTATCATCATATACATATCCACTATTATCGCAAAAAACAATTTTATCAAAAACTTCTGACTCTATTGCCCATTTAATTGTTGATATATAATCATCTAAGCGCAAGCGATCATCTCTTACTGCAACATATGGCGTATTATCATTTACTTTTATACATCCCGTTATTATTAATAACATTTATGTATCCCTTTCATTTCTAATTTATTGCATGAAACATATATATATTCAAACAATGCAATACATATAGCAAAACAAGGCATTCTTTGATAATTTACAATTATTAGCGTTGCACTTGTGACAATAATATAGCAAAACATTCCTATAAGCATAAGGTACTCTGAATACGAACTAATTTTACCTTTTACAGATTGTAAAACAAATAACATTCTCATAATAGGAATAATATATATAACAATAATCCCAACAATTCCAGCAATGCCTAAGAAACCAATAATTCCTATATCTTCATAATTATGATTCTGCCAATACGCAATTCCGTATTCATTCATAATTTTCTCCGGCGATATAATTCCAATACCAAGCAATTTGTTTTCAATAAAATGGCTCATATAAAATTGAATTTCATTCAATCTATAAAGTGTTGAATTACCATTATTTTGAATTGAAAATTTAGATAATATCTGGTCGATCATTCCACCAGCAATAGAAAAAAATCCTCCTAAAATCAAAAAAATCCATGTTAATATTTTAGAAAATTTGTTCTTTTTTGAAAAAAGTAACATTGCTATCAACATGAACAGCAACGCAATTGTTCCCATTCTTGTTTTTTCAACATATATTTGTCCTAATAATACTATGCACATCTTAAAAAAATCCAATTTTCTATTATGTACAACACTGTTAGAAAATAAATATGCTATAACTAATGGGGTAAAAACCGCACAATCAACAATTCGTATATATCCATTCTTTTGTGCTAGCGCATCTCCGCTTATTTTTAACAGCATAAATCCAAAATGATTATTCATAAATGCATTAATAATCAATGATATATATCCTATCACTGTTATGTTTGCAATCGTATCCAATACCTTTTCGCTATTACTATTTAACAGCAAATAAAACAATGGAATAATCCATATAAGAAAAAAATAATGCTGAGCAGCACTGTAGAAAGCACTTAATGATTGATTATATCTAGAGTGTGTGTACAAAAATTGTGGTATCACAAAACCTCCCGCTAATATAATCATGTACTTGTTTATATAATTATCTACTTTCTTTATACGTTTAAATAATATAAAAAAATATATCAATGATACAACTGAAAAAAAGCCAAAAATCTGCATATGAATATATTGATATTGTTGAGGTAAATAGAATCTATATCCTCTGCAGCTTACAATTACTATCACATACAACAGTAAACAAATTAATGTAGTTTTGTTGAGATGTATTGTTTTTTTATGAAGCATTATTTAATAATCTCCCGTTTTTTATATTTACGATAAATATCATCTATACTACTTACTATATTTCCAATCCAACTATTTTCAGATAATAGTAATTTGAAATATATATTTTTAATTTTTTGTGTCAATGATTTTGCATCAACCAATCCTAAGTCTTCCTTTATTTTCAACGTACCCAAATATGTTTTATATTTTTCTTGATTTGAGTAACCATTCATACTATAATCAGCGATTATCAAATCTACATATTTAAAAGTCCCGCCATTTAAATAAAGTCTAAGAAAAAAATTGTAATCTGCCACTCGATAAGCTAAATCAAAAAATTCTGTTTTCATAATACTTGTTTTTGTAATACTTGATTGATGGCAAAATGGCATATTCCATTTCATGAATTCAATAGGATCTGCTTTTGTCATCCATTTTTCATCTCTAGAAACTCTAACTGTATTTCCATATATAACATCATCGTCCAATTCTTGATTTGCCAAAAGTGTTTCTAATACTTCTGAATCATGAAATTTATCATCCGCATTCATAAAATTGATATATCTTCCTCTAGCCATTTGAATTCCTTTATTCATTGCATCAAAAATTCCTTGATCTTGCTCAGAAATATGACGGTACTGCACCCCTCTATTTTTAAACTTCTTATCATATGAACATACTATTTTGTAAGTATTATCTGTGGATTTCCCATCAATTAAAATATATTCATAATCTGTATATGTTTGCTTCAAAACTGATTCGATTGTACTCTTTATAGTTCTTTCAGCATTATAACAAACTGTCACTATACTTATTTTACACATGTTATTCTCTCTCTTTTTATAATTCGTAATTTGATTTTTGGGGGAATTTTTTTTCAAATGCTCTCAACACTTCTGATTTAGTTTTTTCAAAATTCGAAATTTTACTTGAATCGTTAATACAAATAGTTTTATGCTTATTCATTTCTATATCCTTTAATATTAAGGTCGTATCATCATTTATAATATACATTTTTCCAAAATCGGGAGAACGCGGTACAAAGTTTCCATTCGCAAGTTGCCAGTATCTCATCAACCATTGATTTACATCTTTGTCATCTCTGAATTTATGTTCACACACCTCTTCCAAATATTTTTCTTCTTTTTCCCAAACTTCTCTAAATGTTTCCTTTAAATAAGAATATGGTGTATGTAATTCATAAAATCCTGCAAATTCTTTCCATGGTAATAAGAATAATGTTCTTAGCATATATTTCCCATATCTCGGATTAATCCATTTAGTTAAATTTTTTTTAAATTGAAGTTTAAAATCAAAATAATCCGAAAGCACACATAAATTATTAACAATAATATGTGGAATTCCTTGTCTGTCCATTTTTATAGTATTTAGCACTGCACAATCTTTAGGTGTAGTTTCGGAAAAAAAATCCTCCGGTTTAACATAATCGTTCAAAAACATATCATCATTAAAATAAACAAATTTTTCAGTCAGATCTGGTATCCTATGTAAGTTAAGCTCAATTACATGTGAACTAAATGTGGGCAAATATTTTTCATCTATATAATCTTTATGGTCGACTAAGTTCAATTTAGGATGATTTATATTAAGCCATTCAGGTTTCTGACCACATGTTACAAAATGTATTTTCCTAACCCAAGGTGCATATTTTTCAACAGCTCTAAACCAATATTTCAAATTTTGCCAATCTCTATAACGCACTTCATTATTAGTATGATTTCCTTGTTGACCTTTATATTTATTTTTGTCCTCTATCCATATTGGATCCTGATCATCTACCCATAATATAACAAAATCAATATCCGCTTTTTCACTCATAATATTTCACCATTTATTATATATTTCTTTCATTTTTCCCAAATAGTTCTTTTCACTAAAATGTGATTGACATATTATACGATTATTATTACAAATTGCCTTTAAATCAGTGACAGAAACATAAAGCATTTCTTTATAAATCATTTTCTTATTTTGTTCATTAAATATCACAATTCCATTTACGCCATCCTCCACGATATCTGGAATACCAGCATGATCAGTTGTAATAATGAACATTCCATTTCCCATTGCCTCAAGAATACTAATAGGTTGACCTTCATTGGGATATCTGGTCGGCAATGCAAAAATATAGCATTTTTTTAGAAGTTCTCTCTTCTGTTCGCCACCTACAATCCCGTAATATGTAACATACTCTTCCAGCCCGTTTTCTTTTATATAGCTTTCAAAGTAATCTTTTTCACTGTCTTCAAAGAACTTGCCTGCAAAATCAAAATGGAATCTTTTCTCTCCACCAGCGTCTACACGCTCTTTTTCGGCTTTTGCCATTTCAAGAACGAATGAATATCCCTTACTTCTAATAAAGTTGCTCAGCCAAAGGACATGAAGAACTTTTTCATTTTCTAATGCTTTCAGCTTTTCTTCGATTTCTTGGTCTGTGAGCAAATACTGATCATCAACGCAGTTTTCTACGACAAAAATCCTGTCATCATCAATCATCCCCTCAAAAATCTTCTTCAGAGAGTTTGATAGAACAATCGCACCAGATAGTTTCTTGATAGCCTTATAATTTGCTTTGCGTTGCCAGCCAGCCATATCGTTATCGACTAACTGACGATAATATCCGCCATGGAGATGAATCAAGCATTTCTTGTGCTGCAATTCCAACAGCTTAAAAATGACCAAGTCCCGAAGATTTCCGCCTTTCGTTTGGCTGATTGTAAAATAAAACAAATCAGCCTTGCTACGGCTTATCTTCAGGAGATTCTTAATAAAGTTCTTGTTATTGGTAATATCCACCTTTTCAAATTCAAACTCCCCTTGCGAATCAATCTCAAAATTCAAATTTGAATTATAAAGAGTCTCAACTGCCTTGGATAAGCCATGCATTGGAGGAGGAAACTGAGCAATAAAACATATTTTCTTCATCAGCTATTGCCCTCCAACCTCTTAATAACTCTCGCCGGATTACCAGCAATCACACAGTTATCTTCGAATTTTCCGCATACCACAGCACCGGCACCGACAACGCAGCCATCCCCCAGCACTGTGCCTTTCAGGATTATACTGTTGCACCCGATGAAACAGTTCTTACCGATCTTGATTTCTCTGCTTGGCACCAGATCACTGTCACCACCATTTTCATCCCGGAGCAGTTTGTTTCTGGTTTCTGTTTCAATAGGATGGAAGTCATTATCCAGAATCTTGCAGTTACCACCAATGCAGGTATTCTCACCAATCGTGATCTTCTTGCGGGCGTAAATCGTAGCACCTGAAATTCCCACATTATCTCCGATTTCAATCTCTGCACCAGGTGCACGGGTAACGATGATTGTCCGGCTGTAAAGTCCAACCAGATTACTGAGGAAGCTGCTCTTAATCGTGGCGTTCTCACCGATCTTCAGCTTGGCACCACCTTTGTTGAAGATGATTGGTACGCCTTTCAGCAAGAGGTTCTTTCCATATTCAACTTTCGTCATCTTCATAACCAGCTTGAACCAGTTACTATTCATTCCCTCTCGCCTCCTTTACAGCTTCAGAATTTCTTCTGCATACTTCTGTACACTTACATTTCTGGTCAGATTTTTTTCAAGGTTTTCCCGGCTTCTGGCTCCCATGGCCTTCAGCTTTTCACTTCCAGCATTCTCAATAAACCAGCGGATGTTTTCTTCCACCTGGTCATACTCGCCCGGCTCGCAACACAGGCCACCCTTTGTGTCCTCAATAATGCAGCGAATCTCAGATCCAGATTCCAGCACTCCAATTACTGGCTTTGCAGCAGAAGCCAACCCGTAATATTTTGACGGACAGCTCACGCCTTTAATGCCTTTCGCATTCACACACCAGTGGACATCTCCAGCATTCAGACTGTAAATCAAGTCTGCCTTGTCCTGATATGGGATAAAAACTACATTCTCCATATGATGCTCGGTCACATAGTCTTCCAGTGTTTTCAACACAGAACCAGCACCGACAAAGGCAAAGACAACCTCTCGGCCATCTGCCGTCTTGGTATCAGCACCAAACTTCTCAACCACTTTGATCAGGTTCTCAAGGTCATAGTACAAACCGATATTGCCGGAGTACATGATGACAAACTTGCTATCTAGGCCGTACTTCTTCTTAAAAGCAACTACTCTCTCGTTGCCTGCTTCCAGCGGATAGATTTCATTTTCATCGATCCAGTTATTGATCATGACAGTCTTCGGGACTTTCTTGCCCTTGAATCTGCCTTCTACCGTCTCGACCAGATCCCGCCCAACTGTGATGATCAAGTCACTTCTCTTGCAGCTGAACTTGTCAAACCACATCATAACGTCCGTAACGAACTTGCTCTTGGTGTAGCCAACGGCTAGCACCTGCTCCGGATTGAAGTCCTGAATATTATAAATGTACTTGGCGTGTTTCATCCATTTGCCCCAAACGCCAAGGAGACCGCCGAGAATAGGAGGCTGAGAAATTGAGAACACATAATCCATCTTTCCAACCTTAAAGGTTGCTCCCATTGCTCCAAAGAAATAAGAAACGATGTTCTTTACACGACTCTTCTTATTGGTCTTGCTAAATTCCGGTACTCGGATCCGCAGTACTTTTACGCCGTTGATTTCTTCTTCATAATATTTTTTTGTTTTATATTTATCTTCAATCGTTCCTAAATAACTGGGCACTACACAAATGACTGTGATGTTAAATTTATCCAGCATACCCTCCGCCAGTTCACGGAGGATCTGCCCCGTTGACGCAGTATCTGGAATATAGTAATGAGCATAAATCAGAAGATTTTTCTTACCTGCTCTCTCTTTCTTCATCTGCTATATTCCTCCAAATTTACTTCATTCCTTATTAAGAAATGAAGTTTTTCAAAACTTATCTTCACACAAACTCCACGTTCCAGACATCCACCCCAGAATCCTGGAACACCTCTCTCAACCTCCGATGCAGCATCTCCTGTGTGACGCCTTTCTTCAGTATTACCTGCAGGAAACCGCCGCCTCCGGCTCCGGAGATGAATTTTCCGTCGATCATGTCTTCACATACACTGAAGATCTGGTCTATGCAGGTGTTGGTTGAGCCGGCATCCAGCTTTTTGGAGATTTCCCAGTGCTGGTTGAGAAGGCTCGCGAATTCGTCGATGTCTTCTTTTTCCAGGGCGAATTTCATGAGTGCTGCTACTTTCTGCATCTCATCCAGCGCCTCCAGAGATTCTTTTCGGCCGCCGATGTAATTTCCTACGACTTCTCTGAGAAGGTTTCGGGCAAGGCGCCGCTGGCCTGTATAGATCAGAGCGAATCGTTCCTGAAGCTCCTGTTTCGTTTTTTCCGAGATCTCTACCTTTTCTACCTTCAGCTGCTGCCGGATTCCGGGTCTTGATGTGATAAATTTGATTCCGGGTGTCAGGCCGCCAACCTGATCCTGCCAGCCGCCGCCTGTGCTCATGATCTGCTCCAGGTTGAGGACTGTATCATAGATCTGGCTGGCATCCCAGTTCTCCCCAAGAAACTCTGCAAAAGCTTTAACGCAGGCTCCTGCAAGGATACTGCTTGTTCCAAGGCCGGATCCTTTGGGAACGCCTTTGACGCAGGTGGAAAGGTAGAATCCGCCGCCCATTTTTTCCAGGACCTTTTTCAGGTCGGCCTTTTCCTCCAGCGGAAGGATCCCGCAGGCGATAATGGCTGCCTTGTGCAGGGCAAAAGGATCGTATGGATTATGGCAGTCCTGGATCTCTTCTGCACTTTCTGCTGTTCCGTAAGCACCTGTGTCTGTACTTGCCAGCTCAATATGTAATTCCGGTATCTTCCGAATCTCTACCTCGATGGGTTCACAGCCTCTCAGCAGGATTGCTGCGTTAAGAACAGTTCCTCCGTGTTCGTTGCAGTATGGCGGTGTGTCTGACCAGCCGCCGCCCCAGTTCACACGTACCGGCAGATTTACCTTTACCTGTTCTTTTGCGATCGTATAGCCGCTGTTTCCTGTCAGCTGTGTCTGAGATGCGATCTCTTTCTGGATCTGGGAAAAGCACTCCTGCTCCAGCACATCGTATGTTTTTCCGTCAAAGCATTTTTTAGTGAATTTCATGGAGCGTGATACTGCATACAGGATCCGTATTTTCTGTGAAAAATCTGCTTTTTCAGCTTCTTTCATCAGCAGATGGTAATGTCGTTCCTGGATTTCTTTTTCACCAAAGATCTTAAGTGCAGGAATATAATGTCCGCCTTTTTTCAGCTCTCCCAGAAATACTGCCACCAGGATCCTTGCTTCCAGATCTTTTTTCCAGGAAAGGATATTTTCTGTATTTCCATACCGGAAGGATTCTTCCAGACTCAGTCTCGGCTGTTTTTTCCAGCTCTCAATCTGCTGGGGTTCAGCAAGTCCTTCGCTCATTTTTACAAGAAGGTTTCCTGCCTGTGCTGCTTCCTGGAATGTTTTGCAGACCGGATACAGTTTTGCATTCCAGAGTGCGTGGGTTTCGCCTGTCCAGATATCTTCCGGCGCCAGTCCATTGGCCGAAAGAAAATCCGCCAGGTTTCCCCGCAGAAAGCTTCCTCGTTCTTCCAGCGTTTTCTTCGGATTATCCATGACTCCATATGTACGGATCACGCATCGTCCTGTCTGACCGCCGTAAAGCTCTGTGATCTCGTCCTTCAGCTTCACACCGTGAAATACTGTGTTCGCCGGTATATGTACATCCTTCAGGGAGAGTCCGGATACTACAGCGCCCTTTCCGACGTGGGTTCTTCCCTCAAGGCAGGTGTCTTCAATATATGTTCCTTCCTCGATGTTAGCTTCCGGTCCGATCAGTGCTGTGTGCAAAGCTCCCTGGCAATTTGAGTCATTGGTGAATACGTGTTTTTTCCAGTCGAGGAACTCATAATCGGTTACTTCTTCTGTCATCAGAGCACGCAGCTCTCTCGTTGTTCCGAAATGGATAAATTCTGCAGGAGAAAGACAGATAAGCTTCATCTGAAAAGGACTTAATGCCTTCCATATTTTTTCTCTGCAGGTAAAAAGCTCTGTGCAGAATTCGCCTTCTGGTTTTTCTTTCTGATATTGTTCAAAGGTGGAATCTGCCGCCAGCGGATACAGAAAATCTCCGTAAAAGCTGACTCTTGCTTTTTCATTTACAAAGCTTTCGTATTTATCCGGATCTGCTTTTTTTCCTGATGCATCTGCGATCAGACTGAACAGTGTTTCCAGTATTTCGGCGTCCAAAAGTACGGCGCCTGTGTCAAGATCCACGCAGTCCTGTCCATTCACGGCTCCCAGCCTGCGAAGTGTTTCTGCCGGCTGTTTGTGAAGAAACATTTTTACATGGTCGCTTCCATTATTCAAAAACACTCCATGATCGACTCCCACTTCTACCGGAGATTTCATGGAGATCGCCGCAGCTCCGCGGAACTGGGCATCTATCTGTAAAGGATTAAAAAGTAGGAGCACATCCCCGGAAAGTACCAGCATTCCTTCTTTGAACCTGGCCGGAACGCCTGCCATACTGATGAGAAATTCATCAAACAGTGTGGAGCCTCTTCCATCCGGAAGTTCTCTTGGTACTGGTGAAAAAAGCTTTCCGCACACAGAATACTGTGGGACTCTTTTGCTGTCTCCGCCGGAATGGATCACAAGGATTCTTTTGTTATGGAAATCTCCCCGGAGTCCTTCTTCCTCCGAAAGAAATCGGAGCACATTCAGAGTTGCTCCGCCGGAGCCTACTCTTTTGCCTTCCGGATCCGGGAGCACGAAATATTTTGTCCATCCCGGCAGTACACCCTGTTCCAATCTGTCTGCGATCTGGCTGCGGAAGGATCTAGCCTGTTCTTCATTTGATGAGGTCAGGATCACATAGTCCCATCTGGGAAAATTTACTTTGCGGATGCTTCGTGCATAGTCTTCCCATGCATCCTGGCAGCTTTGCCGCAGAAAAAGATTTTTCAGTTTCCTGTATTCTGTGTTCATTGCTTTCCTTATCCTTTGCTTTTTCATACTTTCTTTTTTTACATAACTTCGAATACTCTTATCCGCTATCACGGCTGTGCCGTAGCTTCTGGCGGAAATTCTTGGCCGACTCTTCCTTATGATAAGGGAGACACGACAGGCGGTATTCAACCTGTCAGCATCTGCCTGTAGCAGAAGCTGAGTTGTGCTCTCGCTCTATAAAACAGTGGTCATACCACTTGTTTCCCAAACTGAAGAATACATTTATGGCTCAGATTTCTGGCACTGTTCAGGCTTCGACTTCCTCTGTGCCCGTTCTCACAGGTATATTCATCTGTTTTGCGGTTTGCTGTCTTAACTGGTGCACCGCAGACAGAGCAGGTTTCGGATATCCCTTTTGCATAGGTTTCAATGACCAGAATGCCATTTTTCCATGCTTTATAGGGCAGATTGCTCCTGATCCCGGAGCTTAGATGCATAGTGCTCCAGTTTCCTGATCCGATCATCACATAGTCTGTGTATTCTTTTTTGTATTTTGGAAGGACGATCAGCGAAACCTGCTTTTCCAGGCAGAAGCCTATGATCTGTGAACTGATCTCATGGGCATAATGCTCCGACAGGTGTTTCAGATGCATCCAGTATTTCCTGTTTTCTCCGGGCTGTTTTTCCCCGCCGAGAGATTTCCGGGCTTTCTCGATTTTTTTCCTGATCTGATTGCAGCGGTGCGTATATTCTTTTCCGCCGCCCCAGAATTTCACATCTGTTTCCTTCCCCATGCCGTCACATACTGTCCCCACAGCAAAAACATCTCCATTTGTAAACTGGATGGCACAGATCTTCCGTCCTTCCTGGATGCGCTGCTTTACTGTTGCAGTGTCTGCTGTAAATTCCTTTACGGGAACATGCAGCATGAGATATTTCTTCTCAAATGTTACTGAGGGTGACATCAGCTCTGCTTCTGCGGGAAATTCTCTGCCGTACAGCCTGCATCTCATCCATTTCCACTGTTCTCCTGTCCATACCTTCAGTGTGATCTCCTTATGGGAAAAATCTCTGTACATTCCTTTATAATAGGTAACTGCCGAATGAAGCTTTTCTGCTTTTCTCCCCGGAATGGACTTTTGCCTGGATATGTGACTCTTTGCTGCGGCTATGGCACTGTTTATCGCAGCACGCCTGAAATACAATGGGACTTTTTCCCAGGGAAGGGGATTCTGTGGAACCTGCTTATCTCTTCCCATAATGGTCAGGACTTCCAGGGCCCGAAGAGTTTTCTGGCTTCCTAGTTCTCCCAGTTCCTCATGAGCCAGCAAAAGATCATAATAAAAGCTTTCAATTTCATTATAGAAATCCTGGGTTTTCCTGAGCCATTCCGGATGTCCGCAGCAAAGTCGGAGTCTTCTGGTTGTTATGCTGTAGCCTATATTGGACGGCATGTTCTCTTCCTTCCGTTTATTTATATAACTTATCCAATATTATTATCCTGTCGCTTAATGTTAGATTAAGCGACAGTAATTTTTTTGGATTATTCTGTTGTTTGATCCAAGATTTTGAACCATATGTAATGATAACATCCGCTTTAATGCTTGTCAAGCGATCTGAAATTGCCATAGCTGTCCAATTATGTCGTTTTTTGTGCCGTTTTACGCAACTTTTTATATATCAGAGAAAGAAAAATACATATCAATATATAAAAGTGGTCATGATAAGTGGTCAGATGTATAGTCCCAGGGACCTGTATTTTGCGGGAAATATCAGGCTTCTTGGTATAAGATTCATGGTCATAAGTGGTCAGCTTTTGTGGTCAGAAAAATGGCGAATTCCCTTATATACAGGTTTTTTCAGGTCCTGTCGCTTAATCTAACATTAAGCGGCAGTTTTCACATTCTCTTCATTTTCCTTTCACACAATGCACACATTTTTTTACTATATTATTAACTGTAGATAGCAAATGCGAATGCTAAATAATCTTTTTCTTTTTCATACTTTTTTGCCGGGAGTCTGCACAACTCCCGGCCTCCTTTTTTTGTTCTTCAGGCAGTTCGCCTGCATTTTCTATTATTATTAAAGATATAAAAATATGTCTTGTTTTTTCCTCTTTCATATATTATACTGATTAAGAACTTATTGTTCCTGTCCAGTTTGTTCTTTGATAATTTCATAGACTTCACACTCGAAACATGATACAATATCCGCACAGAGAAATATGCGGTACAGTTTTTATGGGAGGATGCGCATATGTTAGATCAGAAAGATTTGGAATTATTAGCTGGTATGATAAACCCGATCAATGTCCAGCTGGGCAATATAAATAACCGATTAGATGGTATCGACGCCAGACTGGATGCTGTGGATGCTCGTCTCGACGGTATCGACGCTCGTCTCGATGCTATGGATGCTCGTTTCGACGGTATCGACGCTCGTCTCGATGCTATGGATGTTCGTTTCGACGGTATCGACGCTCGTCTCGATGCTATGGATGTTCGCTTCGATGAAATAGATGCCCGCTTCAACCGGGTAGAAAACAGACTTGAAATGATCGATCTGAAATGTGATACCAACAGAAAACGCCTGGACGACCTTTCACTGGATGTTAAGCTTGCAGAACGGGATATCCGAAAAGATATCAAGAATTTACAGGACACAACAGAAACTCTTGTTGTTGTACTTCAGGGAAGAGGTATTTTACCTGACCCGGGTAACACAATACAGACAGCCTGATCATACCATGTAAAGAGTGTGAAGCCTATGAAAGTATCAGTTACTGTTCACTGGTAATGTTCCGCGAGGTGTTTTTTGTGAGCGAAGGTCACAGAAAACCCGAGACATACCGCGCGAATTTAT
>NZ_JAJEPT010000023.1:0-45497 GCF_020686995.1 Blautia fusiformis | reverse complement strand
TCCTTAGCTCAGTCGGTAGAGCATGCGGCTGTTAACCGCAGTGTCGTTGGTTCGAGTCCAACAGGGGGAGTTTTTTTATGCCTGTAAACAAGGAATTGTTTACAGGCACTTTTTATATGTTTGTATAAATATCCGTTATATATATCGTAATATTTGACCGAATCAAGTAATCCCCTATAGAATGTTTTCTGATAACAGACTGGAAACTATTTCGAAATCATGCTAGAATGAAATTGGTTTGGTTAAGAAAGAATAATTTATGAGAAAGAAGCAGAAAAATGGAATTATTTGATATCATAGATGAAAACGGAAATCCCACTGGAAAGATCGTAGAACGGAGTATTGCTCACGCAGAAGGAATCCCTCATCGTACTGCTCATATCTGGATCATCCGTCGGAGGAATGAAAAAACAGAGATCCTTCTTCAGAAAAGATCCAGAAACAAGGACTCCTTTCCTGGAAAATTTGATACTTCATCTGCAGGTCACATACAGGCGGGAGATGAACCAATGGAATCGGCATTACGGGAACTGAAAGAAGAACTGGGAATCCATGCGGAATCAGCTGATCTGCAGTTTGCAGGAAAATTCCCCATATCTTTTGCCAGAGAATTTCATGGAAAAATATTCCGGGATGAAGAAATCGCTTTTGTTTATATCTACGATCACCCGGTAGAGATCAATCATCTTACACTTCAAAAGGAAGAAGTAGAAGAGGTACAGTGGTTTGATCTGGAAGAAACGTATCAGCAATGCAGTCAGCACAGAGATAAATTCTGTGTTCCGCTGGGAGGTCTGCAGCTTGTACGTCAATTTATAAAAAGTAACGGCAATACAATAAAGGAGTGAAAGATCATGAGAAAAGATTTCGGAGCAAAGCCTTACACTTATCCACAGCCGGTATTAATGATCGCTACATATGGTGAGGATGGAAAACCGGATGTTATGAATGCAGCCTGGGGAGGAATCAGCGATGATAAGGAAATTTCCATCTGTGTCAGTGAAAATCATAAAACAACTGAAAACATCCTGAAAAAAGGCGCTTTTACAGTAAGTATGGCAGATGTGGAGCATATGACAGCCTGCGACTATGTAGGAATTGTTTCCGGAAACAAAGAGCCGGATAAATTTGTAAAAGCCGGATTTACAGCAGAAAAATCTGAAAAAGTAGATGCACCTATTATCAAAGAGCTTCCAATCTGTATAGAATGTAAGCTGAAAAGCTATGACAAAGACACCTGCCGGCTGATCGGTGAGATCGTAAATGTCAGCGTGGATGAGAGCGTTCTGGATGAAAATGGAAACGTAGATGTTGCAAAAGCAGCACCGATCACTTTTGATCCGTTCAACAATGCATATATCCGTCTTGGCGAAAAAGTCGGCGATGCTTTTAAAGCCGGAACGGCACTGAAATAAATAATATCTACTGAAATACAGAAAGTCTCTTTCACAGGTACAGATAAAAAATTATCTTCTGGAAGAGACTTTCTATTTGTTATAAATATTCTTTAATTCAGAACTCCCAATTCTTTAAAGGCCTGAAAAATCCCGTCCTGATCATTACTCTTTGTTACAAAAGAGAAATGTTTTTGCAGCTCAGAAGGTGCATTTCCCATCAAAACTCCACATCCTACTGCCTCCAGCATTTCCAGATCATTATAATTATCTCCGAATGCAATAGTACTGGTAAGAGGGATTTTTCGAAGATCACAAAGATATTTTACAGCTTCCGCTTTGTTTATGCCGCCAGCCATGATCTCCAGAAGAGAATCGGAAGATCTTGCAATAGATAATTCCGGAAAATATTTGCGAAGAAGTGTTTCTGACGGTGACATATATTCAGAATCGCACATACACAGGATTTTATCTACCATAAGCGTATCTGAGAGAGACTGAAGGGATCCCTCTATAGAGGTAGTTTCCACAACCGTTTCTTCATGGATCACATGAGGGTCTGTCCGGTCTTTTACGATCCAGTCTTCTGAGGTAAAAACATTCCAGGTCACGTGAGGACATTTTTTTTCGATCACATCAATGATTTTGGAAGCGTCAGAAATGCTTATTCCTTTTTCGTAAAGGATATTTTGATCTTCATCCAGGATTAGTGCACCACTGAATGCAATGGTACAACAATGGAAATCATTTTTTTTAATAATAGGACGGATGCCGGAAGGGCTTCGTGCTGAAGAAATAGTAAATAGAACGCCCTGATCTGTCAAAGTATGAATGGCGGAACTAGTCAGCGGAGATACCACATGTTCTGAGGTTAGTAAAGTGCCGTCAATATCGCTGAAAACAGCCTGTGGCTTAAATGAAGATAATGGTTTCATATTCGAGATCCTTTCTGTAAAAGATGAGTATAGGTGTTTCTGTATATAAAATAGCACATAAATAACAAAATAAAAATATATCCAGATTTCATTATGACAAAGCTTTTTTTGGAGCCAGTGCAGTAGATGCCTCTTTTGGAGCATCGGCCACTAGAGAGATCGAAGCAGCTGTGAAACGCTGCGTGTATGCCAATGCAGAGGAAAGCTATCTTCTGGCGGACCATACCAAGTTTGGCAAAAAAAATCTCATAAAATATAATGATGTCAGTGAGTACCAGTTGATCTTTACCGACGAAGAATTGGAAACGGAGCAGAAAAATAAAGTGATCCGACAGGGTGGAAGATTTTGTGAATAGCAAAAATACAGAAATCTGTTGACAGAAGATAAATCTGCAGATTATATATAAATATAACAGATTCACGAAAAAACCTCGGATTATTCAGAAAATTCATGCTTGTAGGTGAATATAGGATATGATAACATAAAAAATATCATTTTTGTAAAAACGCAAAAAAGGAGGTGCTGACATGCGCTCAATGAGAAAAAATGCATATAGGAGAGCTATATCTTCCTAATGATGATGAGATCATCCAGGATCAGATCAAAAAGCTGGATCGACTTTATGATTTCAATATGACACGTCCCACACAGTTGGATAAAAGAAATGCTGAAAGAGATACTACACTATGATATAAGAGTGGAAGGAATGTCCGGCTTTTGAAAAATCAAAAAGAAGCAGGTTGATAGGAACAGGAATGGATGAGGACCTGTCTGATGCTGAAAGAAAAGAGGATAAATTATGGGAATGAATGAAACACCGTCAGCAGACCGTGTACATATCGGTTTTTTTGGCAGAAGAAATGCAGGAAAATCCAGTATCGTAAATAAGGTGACAGGCCAGGAGCTGGCTGTGGTATCCGATGTAAAGGGAACTACTACAGATCCGGTAAGTAAGGCCATGGAACTACTCCCTATGGGCCCGGTGGTGATCATAGATACACCAGGTATTGATGATGAAGGACATCTTGGAGAACTTCGCGTCCGCAAGGCGAAACAGGTGCTGAACAGAGTGGATGTAGCAGTTCTTGTAGTAGATGCCACTGTGGGAAAAACCAGTGTGGATGAAGAATTGATCCATATTTTTAAAGAGAAGGAGATTCCATATCTGGTTGTTTATAACAAGGCAGATCTGCTGAAAACAAAAGATGGGAACCGGCTTTCTTCAGATAATAACTTAAACCGGAATACCCATGGTGCGGTCAAAGAGAGCAATGTCAGCCAGAAACAGGATCATGAAAACCAGAACACAGAGCAATCTATTTATGCCAGCGCCGCCACCGGTCAGAATATCTACGAATTGAAAGAAAAGATCGCTTCTCTGGCAGTAACGGATGAACTGAAATTGCGTCTGGTAGGGGATCTCCTTGAACCATCAGATTTTGCGATTCTTGTAGTTCCCATAGATAAAGCTGCACCAAAAGGGCGTCTGATCCTTCCGCAGCAGCAGACGATCCGTGATGTGCTGGAAGCCGGAGCAGCAGCCATCGTGATCAAAGAGGATGAGCTTTCCAATACACTGGAAACCCTGGGGAAAAAACCAAAGCTTGTGATCACAGACAGCCAGGTCTTTGCCAGAGTCAGTGAAGAAACTCCAGAAGACATCTGGCTTACTTCATTCTCTATTCTGTTTGCCAGATTTAAAGGAAATCTAAAGACAGCGGCAGCTGGGGCAGCAGCACTGGACCGGCTGAAAGACGGTGACAAGATCCTGATCTCAGAGGGATGTACCCACCACAGGCAGTGTGATGATATCGGAACAGTCAAGCTTCCACGCTGGATCCGTAATTATACGGGGAAAGAGCTGGAATTTGAGTATTCCTCCGGAAGAGATTTCCCGGAGGATGTGACGAAGTACAGTCTGATCGTGCATTGTGGCGGATGTATGCTTAATGAGAGAGAAATGCGTTACCGTCAGAAATGTGCATTGGATCAGGAGATTCCTATCACCAATTACGGAATTGCCATTGCCTACATGCAGGGAATCCTGAAACGTTGTGTGGAAATGTTCCCGGATGTGAGGAAAGAACTGGAACAGTAATTTTTTTCAGGTGTTTACATTTTTTCCGAAAAATGATATAGTAGCGATTGTTCATTTTATAAATTTGCAAAAGGTGACGATAAGGAGTTGCAGATACAATGATCGATCAGACACTTTCACAGGCCCTGCAGAAAGAAATTCCAATACTTACAGCTCAGATCCGAAGTCTCTATGCAGAATTCGATAAAAAATTTCATCTTAACGGAGCAAAGATCCCTATAACTTTTGGCATGGAGCCGGATCTGCTGGGATCTTATACAAGAGGCAGCTGCCACGAAAAAGAGCATTTCCATTTTTCTCTGCTGTTTATTGGCTATGCGGTAAAAAATCCTCTGAAAAAAGAAGACCGACTGGATCTTTACAAACATGAATATGCCCACTATATGCAGTATAATTTTCACATTCCCTCAGAGTATCAGTGGCAGCACGGAACCCACGGAAGCGCCTGGAAATACTGCTGTTCCCTGACTGGTGCGGCACCAACGCCATATTATAAGGCAGGGGAAGCTCTGATGAAACACAACTATGAGAAAAAACTCCGAAGCCCGATCCATGACCGTACTGTAACGGTGCGGGATACTTACAGAAGAGAGCAGCAGCACAGGAATACTCAGAACAGTATTGTACGCTATGAGATCGGAGAGGATGTCAGTCATCCGAAATTCGGAACCGGAAATATTGAGCATGTAGAGCAGCTTCCGGGTTCTGTAAGGCTTCACATCCGTTTTGGAGAAGAACTGAAAGTGATCGATCAGAAATGGCTTCTTCGGACAAAATATAAAAAGAGCTGAATATAGTTTTATAAAAATAGACATCATCCTGGATATCAAAATAGATATCATATGGAGATGTTTATTTTTTTTATATCATTGATACAGTATAAAAAAATTCTCCGGTACAGAAAATCTGTGTTCCGGAGAATTTTAAGTCAGGCGGATATTTGCGATCCGCATTTAGCCAGTTGCCTGATTCGGTTAAAATCAGCTTATATTACTCAGAAACCTTCACAAACTGGCTGTTATAAAGCTTCTGATAGAATCCGCCTTTTGCCATAAGCTCTTCATGGCCTCCCTGCTCGATGATGCTTCCGTCTTTCATGACAAGAATCTCATCTGCATTGCGGATGGTAGAAAGACGGTGTGCAACGATAAAGCTTGTTCGCCCCTGCATCATCCGGTCAAATGCCTCCTGGATCAGCATTTCTGTTCGGGTATCAATACTGGAGGTTGCCTCGTCAAGGATCAGCATTGGCGGCAGACACAGCATGACACGGGTGATGCAGAGAAGCTGCTTTTGTCCTTGACTTAAGCTGTCTTCATAAAGAATGGTATCCAGGCCATTTGGAAGACGGCGGATAAATTCCCAGCTGTGGGACATTTTAGCTGCCTGGATCACGTCCTCATCAGAAGAATCCGGCTTTCCGATACAGATGTTGTCACGGACAGTTCCATGCTTGATCCAGGTATCCTGGAGAACCATGCCATAGCTTCCGCGGAGGGCATGTCTGGAAACATCGGTGATGGGGGTTCCGTCCACGGAAATACTTCCACCGGTGACGTCATAGAACCGCATCAGCAAGTTGATAAAAGTTGTCTTGCCACAACCGGTAGGGCCTACGATGGCAATACGTCTGCCTGGTTCTGTATGAAGATTAAAGTTTTTAATGAGAGGTTTGTCCGCTTCGTAGCGGAAGGAAACATTCTGGATATCCACTGCACCTTTTACATCGACAAGAGTTCCGGACGGATCCGGGCTTTCTGGCTCTTCCTCCAGAAGATCAAAGATCCTGGTAGCGCATGCCAGAGCGTTCTGAAGCTCTGTGATCACGGAGCTGATATCGTTGAAGGGCTTCATATACTGGTTTGCATAAGCCAGCAGTACGGAAAGTCCACCGACAGTCAGATGACCGCCCGGGATCAGAAAGGCACCTGCAAGAGCTACACCTGCGTAAATGATGTTGTTGACACATCGTGTGGACGGGTTGGTGAGGCTGCTGTAAAAAACAGCCTTCTGGCTGGCATCACGGAGTTCTTCATTGATCGCAGCAAAACGTTCGGAAGAACGATTTTCGTAACCAAAGGCCTGAACCACTTTCTGATTTCCGATCATTTCCTCGATCAGTGCAGTCTGACGTCCACGGGCATCACTCTGCGCACGGAACATCTGGAAGGAATGGGAGGAGATGAATTTCGCCACAAAAAAGCTTACAGGTGTCAGGACAATGATCATCAGAGTGATCCACACATTTTTGGAGAACATGAAGAGCAGGGTTCCGATGATGGTGATGACACCGGAAAACAGCTGTGTAAATCCAAGGAGCATACCATCGGAAAGAATATCCGTATCTGCGATGACACGGCTGATGATATCACCGGTGCTGTGTCCGTCCAGGTAGGACAGAGGAAGCTTCTGGATATGGCGGATGGATCTTGCACGGATATCCTGTACTGTGCGGTAGGTCATACGGTTGTTGATGACACTCATGATCCAGGTGGCAATGCCGGAAAATACGATCATGACAAGAATACGGGAAAGATAGAATCCCATTCTTGTAAAATTAACTTCGTGGGCAGCAACGACCTCATCAATGGCATAACCAAAAAGTACGGGGACATACAGCTGCAAAATTACAGTGACTGCTGCCAGGATCACACTTAATACGAGAAGAAAACGGTATTTTCCAATGAAACGTAGTACCTTGAAAAAGGTTGCCATGCTGTTTTTGTTTTTGGCGGTTGTATCTGTTTTACTCATGACAGGACCTCCTTTCCAGTCGCTTTTTCATATTTGGTACGCTCTTCCGGGAACTGTGAGAAAAAGATCTCACGGTAGGTTTTACAAGTAGAGATCAGCTCCTGATGGGTTCCTTTTCCGGCAAGCTGACCGTCATCCAGTACCAGGATCAGATCGGCCTGGCGGATGCTGGCGGCTCTCTGGGATACCAGGAAGGTGGTGGTGTTTCCACCAAGCTGGTGAAGGGATTTCCGAAGTGCCGCATCTGTGGCAAAGTCAAGAGCACTGGCACTGTCATCCAGGATCAGGATCTCTGGTTTTTTCACAAGGGCGCGGGCAATGGTAAGTCTCTGACGCTGGCCACCGGAAAGATTCCGGCCGTTCTGTTCCAGACGGAAATCCAGCTGACCGTCCTTTTTCTCTACGATTTCACGAGCCTGAGCGGTGGTAAGTGCTTCCCACATTTCTTCGTCCGTGGCATCTTCCCGTCCCCAGCTTAAGTTATCGCGGATGGTTCCCTGGAAAAGTGCTGCTTTTTGAGGAACTACGCCGATTTTTTCCCTGAGTTCCTGCCTGGAATAGGTCTGTATATTCTGACCATCGAGGGTAATGACTCCGGAGGTTGCGTCGTAGAAACGGGCGATCAGATCCACAAGAGTGGATTTACCGCTTCCGGTACCGCCGATGATTCCGATCGTAGAGCCTTTTTTTGCGGAAAAAGTGATATCAGAAAGGCTAGGTGCGCCAGTTCCTGCATAGGAGAAACTCACATGGTCAAAGGCAACTGCATAGTCACTGTTTTCCGCAGTCGGTAAGGAAGCTTTGTCCGGGTAAGTCATGGTGGAATCGACTTTCAGGATTCCGGCAACGCGATCCGCACAGGCCATGGATTTGTTCAGGGTGATGATCAGGGACGCAAGCTTGATCAGTTCTACGATCATCTGTGCCATATAGTTGTAAAGAGCAACTATTTCACCCTGCTGCATGTTTCCGAGGTTTACCTGTACACCTGCAGTCCGGATCAGGATTACTGTTGCGATATTGATCAGTACATAAGTTGCAGGATTTAAAAGTGCAGAGATTTTTCCGACAAATTCGTTCAGTCTGGTAAGTGCAAGATTGCTTTCGTCAAACTCCGCAACGGCATCAGCTTCACGGCAAAATGCACGGATCACACGGACACCGGTCAGGTTTTCTCTGGTAAGACGGGTGACGGAATCCAGACGTCCCTGTACTTTTTTGAAAAGCGGGATACTTAAAAACATGATCACAAAGACAACCAGGAACAGTACCGGAATGGCAACTGCGAAGATCAGTGCACAGCGCACATTGATGGTAAAAGCCATTACCATAGAGCCTAGAACAATAAACGGGCTTCGAAGAAGAAGACGGAGTCCCATGTTTACTCCGTTCTGTACCTGATTGACATCGTCTGTAAGACGGGTGATCAGCGTGTCAGTGCCAAGGGTGTCCAGCTCCGTATAGGAAAGCTTCTGGATATGGTCAAATACAGCCTGACGCACTTCTGTGGCAAAGCCTACGCTGGCTTTTGCAGCAAAAAACTGTGCAGTAATGCTGACTGCAAGTCCTGCAGCAGCCATCAGTATCAGGATAAAAAACTTCTGAACGATATAGCCGTGGTCATTATTTGCAATTCCCACATCGATGATCTGGGCGATGACGACAGGCACCAGCAGATCAAATACAACTTCCAGAAACTTGAAAAAAGGAGCCAGAACGCTTTCTTTTTTGTAGTTTTGAAGATATTTTGCAAGTGTTCGCATTTCTTTTTCTTCCTCCGTTTCCTTATTTTTCTATAATAAACCTCTGTTATTATACTCCTATGGAGATAATACGTATAATATTGTTTTTAATGTATGATAATATAATTTTGCTATTGCCTGGGACGGAAATCTGTGGGATGATAGAAGTATGGTTTTTCGGATAATTGCGTGGGAAAGATATTCATAGTATTTACAAAGTATTGCAGATATAGTATTTCTTAACCGAATTAAGAAAGTACTCTGTGGGACAGCGAAAAGCAATAAGCAGTAGATGGGTTTTGCCTGTGTTATATATCAGATAAAGAAAGAAGGATTTATATATGGAAATCAGACAGCTGGAATATTTTCATGAGATCGCAGCAACAGGAAGCATCAATGAAGCCGCAAGGAGACTGAACATGTCCCAGCCGCCGCTGAGCTATCAGATCAAGCAGCTGGAAGCAGAGCTGAAGGTGAAGCTTTTTGAGCGGACCAGGGCAGGCGTGACACTGACAGAAGCCGGAAAGCTTCTTTATGACAGGACAGAGAACATTTTGAGCTACGTTCGTTCCACAGAACTGGAAGTATCCAAAGCAGGGAAAAAACAGGTTTTACGTATCGGGATCACGCCAACCACAGTGACCACCATTATGCCTTATATTTCCAGATTTTCCAGGGAAAATTGTGATGTAAACTTTGAGGTAAGGGATGCGATCACCTTTACACTTCTGAATTATCTGATGGATGGGATCATTGATGTTTCGGTAGTGCGTACACCTATCAAGCTGGAAGGTTTAAATTATCTGGAACTGGATGAGGAACCCATGATCGCGGTCCTTCCTCCGGAGATCCCGGAAAATGAGACAAAAAAAGAGGGCATCAGCCTTAAAGAGCTGACCGGACGCCCTCTCATTATTTACCGGCGGTACGAAGAATTTCTGATGAAAGCTTTTGGAGAAAAAAATCTTCAGCCGGATATTTTCTGTGTCTGCGATGATCCCAGAGACGCCATGCTCTGGGTGCAGGAAGGTCTTGCAACCGCCGTTTTTCCAAGATCCATGGAAGATCTCTGTACAGATCTTCCGATCCGGATCATTGAAGAAGAGAAGCTGAAGACCAGGATCCTTCTTGCCTGGAAAAAGGATCGCAGGCCTTCTGCCGTGATGCAGGATTTTATCAATATCTGTGAGAAATATGCAGGAAACCCTGCAATCTGATCATGGACCTGGAAAGGGGATGTACGCAGAAATCAGTCTTTGAGATGCTCTTCCTTCCAGTGCTTCCATTTCTGAACAGCTTCCGGATTCTGCTTTTCCAGCCGTTCTTCCAGCTTTTTCCGGCGCTGTTCCAGCCGTTCTAGGACTTCCGGATGCTCGGCAAGGATTTTTTCTTTCAGCTTGCCACGGCGCTTTTCCAGAAGATGAAGGATCAGTTTCCGGTCGGAAGTTAATTCCTCAGGCAGCTCATCCATATGTAATTCAATTCTTCGAAGCAGTTCATCCTCATCCAGAACACCCAGCCCATGCCAGTTATCCAGAAGCTCTTCCAGACCTTCTTCGGAGAGACGTTGGATATCCGGGATCTGATGCAGCTGTTCAATAATGTGATGGACAGATTCTTCGATCTCTTTTACTGCATCATCACCAAAAGCCCAGGCGAACTCTTCCAGGGTATTTTCTTCCTCTGCCGGAAGAAAAGCGATACTGCGGCGCAGAAGCTTTGTCTCGTCTTCCTTTGGAACATCCAGTTCATAAGGGGCTTCGATCCCTGCGTCATGCAGAGCAGCAAGAATGGTACGGCGGACCATACCGTCCTTGATCATATGACCGATGCCGAACTGACGCAGCTGGTCATTGATCTGGGTGGAATGCTCTGTGAGGTAAAAACGGATCCCACGTTTTTTCAGGCTTGCGGAGATGGCATCCAGACGGTCTGCTGCTGTGACATCAATGCTGTTGATAGCACTGGCATCTACGATCACTACCCTGGTGTCTTTTCGGATGCTGTTCTCAATATCTTCCTGAAAAATCTTTATATTTGCAAAAAACAGGTTTTCACTGAAACGGTAGATCACAACGCCCTTAATAGGGTAGGCGAAACGGTTTTTGGACAGATCAAAATAAGCATCTCTTCCAGGGATCATACCACGGAAGGAGCGCGGCGGGTTGGTGGCCTTCAGGATCACAGCTACGAAAGAGAGCAGGATACCAATGATAACCCCATAAATGGTTCCAAGACAGAGCACACTGAAACCGGCAGCCATGAAGATGTAGAATTCTGTACGGCTTACTTTGAAAAGACGTACAGCCAGATGGGTTTCCACCACATCCATCAGAGCAGAGATCACAATGGCTGTCAGTACAGGAACCGGAAGATATCCGATAAAACCGGTGCCGAAAAGAAGGATCAGAGCCATGGTGATCCCGGCAGTGATGGAAACCGCCTGAGATTTTCCACCGTACTGTTCATTGAGGGAGGTGCGGGAGATACTGCCGTTTACCGGGCAGCAGCCTACTGCGGCGGCAGCAATATTTCCGGCGGCACAGGCCAGGATTTCCTGACGGTCGTTCAGCTTATAATCATTGCGGAACGCAAAGGTATTCTCTGCAAGAAGAGTTTCTGCCATAATGACAACAGCAACCATAAGACCGCGGCCTGCCGCCTGGGTCAGATCAACATTTCCGAAATCCGGGATCACCAGGGAGGGAAGTCCACGTTCTACAGACTGCAGGAGGACTACGCCTTTTTCGTCCACATGAAAAACAACGGTGGAAAGAACACCCAGAGCCATAATAACGATAGCCATGGGGAATTTCGGCGCCAGCTTTTTAAATGTGCGGATCAGCACCAGAGCACCAAGCCCCATGAAGAGGGAAAGCCAGCTGATATTTTTGGCAGCAGCAAAGATATGCTCTGCCAGTTCCAGGAGCTCTCCGGATCCTGCAGGACTTCCCATAAGTTTCGGGATCTGCATCAGGATGATGGTAACTGCGATACCGCTGATAAAACCGCCCATAACAGGTGTGGAGATAAAGTCCACGATCTTATCTGCGTGAAGCAGAAAGAAGATAAACAGCCACAGACCTGCAAAAAGTGCGATGGCAGGAACATAATCCATGGCAGCTTCTGACTCTGCAGCAATGCCAAGAGTAGACAGTGCACCACCTACAATGGCAGCAGGTGCCGCATCAACTCCAAAGATAAACTGTCTTGAAGTGGAAAATAGAGCAAACAAAAGGATCGGCAGAACAGAACCGTACAGTCCGTATACCGCCGGGATCCCGGAAATCTGGGCATATCCCATGGAGATAGGGATGGAAACAGCTGCTATGATGATGCCGGAGAAAATATCTTTGGGAAGGTATTCCTTCCGATATCCTCGCAGCGTGGAAAACAGGGAAAGCTTCATATAGTCACATCCTTTTCTGAAAAATATTTTCTATTATATACCAAAGAGAGCCTGCAGGAAAGAAGCAAAGCAAAGGTTCCGGGTGAAAAATCGTGGACAAAGAATAACTGCCATATTATAATAAATGCGAAATTGCAGTAACCGTAAGAGAATACAGGCTGCAAAGCTGAGAAATCATCAATCATCAGGAAAGGTTAAGATATAAATGAAAAAAGCGATCATAGCAATGAGCGGCGGTGTAGACAGCTCCGTGGCAGCTCTTTTGACAAAGGAATCCGGTGACGAGTGCATCGGCGCTACCATGAAACTTTACAACAACGAAGATATCGGTGTCCACAGGGAAAAGACCTGCTGTTCCCTGGACGATGTTGAGGATGCCAGAAGCGTAGCCTATCAGATGGATATGCCTTACTACGTGTTTAATTTTACCGCAGATTTCCATACAGAGGTTATGGACAGGTTTGTAGATGCCTACGAAAACGGCTGCACCCCTAATCCATGTATCGACTGTAACCGATATCTGAAATTTGATAAAATGTTTCACCGCATGCAGGAGATCGGCTACGATTATATTGTAACCGGACATTATGCAAGAGTGGAGTACGATGAGAAACGGGACCGCTACCTTCTGAAAAAAGCAGCGGACGATACAAAGGATCAGTCATACGTTCTCTATATGCTGACCCAGGAACAGCTGGCACATGTAAAGCTTCCGCTTGGAGGTCTCCGGAAGGACCAGGTTCGTGTCATTGCCGAAAAACATGGCTTTATCAATGCCAGAAAGCATGACAGTCAGGATATCTGCTTTGTGCCGGACGGCGACTATGCGAAATTTATTGAGAAGTACACAGGCAAAAAAACACCGGAGGGTGATTTTGTAGATAAAGAGGGAAACTATATCGGACGCCATAAGGGGATCATCCATTACACGATCGGCCAGCGCCGCGGCCTTGGCATTCCGGCGGCCAGCCGTCTTTATGTCTGTGAGATCTCTCCGAAGACCAATACGGTAGTTCTCGGGGACAACGCAGATCTTTTCAGTAGTGAACTGGAGGCAGACAGTGTAAATCTGATCTCTGTGGACTGCTTAGCTGAGCCGAAAAGAGTGACTGCCAAGATCCGTTACCGTCACAAAGAGCAGCCTGCCACTGCATGGCAGACACCGGATGGCATCCTTCATGTGAAATTTGATGAACCGCAGAGAGCTATCACAAAAGGTCAGGCTGTGGTGATGTATGACGGAGATGAGGTTGTAGGCGGTGGCGTTATAAATAAAATCTATAGCCAGTCATAAATAAAGGTGAGAACCTAAATAGATAAACCCCATTGACATACTAGGAAAAGGGTGATATGATTGCATCATCAAAAAACGGAGCACACAAAACAAGGTGAGCAACGTGATGATTAGGAGGAAATCATGAAGGTTTTACAGAAGTCAACAAGGGTGTTTATCGAAGAAAAGCGAATGTGTTGTTGTCGCTGATAAGCAGATGATTATAAGATAAGCAATTACTATTTTACCGAATATAAGAATAAAAGAAAAGAGGACAAACACATGAGCAAAATTACAAGAGATCAGAGAAAATTCAAATTTGAGACATTACAGCTTCACGTAGGACAGGAACAGCCGGATCCGGTTACAGATGCAAGAGCAGTACCAATCTACCAGACATCTTCCTATGTATTCCGCAACTGCGATCATGCAGCAGCACGTTTCGGACTTGCAGATGCCGGTAACATTTACGGACGTCTTACAAACCCGACAGAGGACGTATTTGAGAAGAGGATCGCAGCACTTGAGGGTGGCTCCGCAGCACTTGCAGTAGCATCCGGTGCAGCAGCTATCACATACACGATCGAGAACCTTGCACAGCAGGGAGATCACATTGTAGCAGCCAAAAATATTTACGGCGGTACAACAAACCTTCTGGAGCATACGCTTCCGGCATACGGAATCACAACAACATTTGTTGATGTATTCAATCTCGAGGAAGTGGAGAATGCGATCCGGGAGAACACAAAAGCTGTTTATATTGAGACTCTTGGAAATCCAAATTCTGATGTTGTAGATATTGAGGCTCTTGCAAAAATCGCTCACAAACATAAAATTCCGCTTGTTGTAGATAATACATTTGCAACACCATACCTCGTAAGACCAATTGAGTACGGCGCAGATATCGTTGTTCATTCCGCAACAAAATTCATCGGTGGCCACGGAACTACTATCGGTGGTGTGATCGTAGAGAGTGGTAAGTTCGACTGGGAGGCATCCGGCAAATTTGCATCTCTTACAGAGCCAAACCCAAGCTATCATGGCGTAAGCTTCACAAAAGCATGCGGACCGGCTGCATTTGTTACAAAGATCCGTGCGATCCTTCTTCGTGACACAGGAGCAACAATTTCTCCGGTGAGCTCCTTTATTTTCCTTCAGGGACTTGAGACACTGTCTCTCCGTGTAGAGCGTCATGTTGAGAACGCACTGAAGGTTGTACAGTATCTGAATGATCATCCGCAGGTAGAGAAGGTTCATCATCCGTCTGTATCCACAGATCCAAGCCAGCAGGAGCTTTATAAGAAATATTTCCCTAACGGCGGCGGTTCCATCTTTACATTCGAGATCAAGGGAGATGCACAGAAGGCAAAAGATTTCATTGATAACCTTGAGCTGTTCTCACTTCTTGCAAACGTTGCAGATGTGAAATCCCTTGTTATCCATCCGGCTACTACAACACACAGCCAGTGCACAGAGGAAGAGCTTCTTGATCAGGGAATCAAGCCAAATACGATCCGTCTTTCCATCGGAACTGAGAATATCGATGATATCATCCAGGATCTTGATGAGGCATTCAAGGCTGTCCAGTAAATAAGACAATTAAATAAGAAGAACACTTTCTGAAATCAATAGCACAGAAAAATCTGCTCCGGAACATATGAGAACATAGTCCCGGGGCAGATTTTTTGTGTGCTTATCTGGAGAATTCAAAAGTGGGAAGATCCGTGTCGATGGCACTGAGGATGCATGGATCATGTGCGATTTTTTTCAGGCGGATTCCGATGCCACAAGTTCTTCTAATGTTCCGAAGGTATATCCCATCTCTTCCCATTTTGTCAGTAGCTCATCCAGAATGGAAGCATTGGTGGAAGAGGTGCTATGCAGCAGCACGATGGCACCCGGATGGATCCGTCCCAGAAGCTTTTCAAAAGCTTCTTTTTTCGAAGGCTGCTTATCCTGATACCAGTCCACATAAGCCAGACTCCAGAAAAAGGTGTGGTATCCCATCTCTTTTGCCATCTCTAAATTTTCCACGCTGTAAATGCCCTGGGGCGGGCGATAAAATTTTGTCATTTCTTTTCCGGTGGTTTCCTTATAAAGAACCTCCACATCTTCAAGCTGCTTTTGAAAGGCTTCCTTTGTGGAGATGCCGGACATATCCGGGTGTGTCATGGTGTGGTTGCCTATGGTATGGCCTGCATCTACGATCTCACGGATCAGTTCCGGTTTTTCACGGATCAGAGTCCCCACAACAAAAAATGTGGCATGTACCTGATGCTTATGTAAGGCATTCAGAATGGCAGGCATATTTCCATTGTCATAGCCTGCGTCAAAGGTAAGATAGATTTTTTTCTCATCGCTATCGGCTGCATACCAGGCATTGTATTTTTTTAATTCTTCCATAGAAGCATTTCCTGTGGGCCGTTTGCCTTCTTCCTGAAAACCGAGCCCCCAGTTTTCATTTTGGAATGTCATAGAAGCAGAAGAGGTCTGGCTGTTTTTGGTAGAATTCGGATCGGATCGTGGGTCGGAAGTAAAATGAGAATAGATCTTTCCTACAAGACTGCCAAGAGCAAAAGCCATGACAAAGAAAAAAATAAGACGGTAGATGTGTTTTTGTTTCATGGGAACCTCAGAGAAAATGGAGTTATTAATATGTTTATGAACACGAAGCAGAAGATATGAAAGCAGAAGATCATGAGATCATGTCTGTGAGACAGAGGTCAAAATAAGCAAAAAATAAGAGTCATCAGCGATTGATTTCTTCTGCCGATGACTCTTTTAATTTTCATTATCCAATGGAATATACCTCTCATTTCTTAGATTTAAAACTTATACGGAATTAAAATTTACGTTCTCGGTGGTCCGTACCTCCTTGTTTTAATTATAATGGAAAATCGTTAAATCTTCTGGTGGACTGTACCTCTCTTTCTTAGATTATGGGAAGTAAGTTATGTTTTCGGTGGGTTCACGCTCCTTTTTGATTTAGTTTTTTGTTTTCCGTTTGTTTTATTTGATGGTTAAACTATAACAGATAAAATGGAAAATGTCAACACTAAATTTTAAAAATAATAAAAATATATTTAAAAAGAAAAATAATAAAAATAAAACAACAAAAAAATCAGATAATATCGAAACCAGATAAAAGGTATAGACCAAAACCTTTTCGGACAAGATACCTTTATGAACATAAGAAGAGAATCACAAAGTGCAGGAGATCATAAACAGTATTATTATTTTCAAGGAGGGAAAAACTTATGCTACGTTATCTGCCTGTTCGAAAAGTTCATGCAAGACAGGTCCTTGATTCCAGGGGGAATCCTACAGTGGAAGCGGAAGTGACGGTAGGTGAAGGAATTGTGGGGATTAATGGATACACAGGAAGAGCCATGGTGCCGTCCGGAGCATCCACAGGTAAATTTGAGGCTGTGGAGCTACGGGACGGAAACCGGGAGGAATATCTGGGACAGAGTGTGAAAAAAGCAGTGGAAAATATCAATACACGTCTGGCAGATGCCATTATCGGAGAGAATGCCCTGAACCAGGCATGGATCGATCATCTTTTGATCGAAACCGACGGAACGGAGAACAAAAGCAGTGCAGGAGCCAATGCCACGCTGGCAGTATCTCTGGCAGCAGCCCGCGCAGCAGCCGGGGCCCTTCGGCTTCCTCTTTATCAGTATCTGGGCGGCTGCCATACCATGCAGCTTCCGGTACCGATGATGAATATTTTAAACGGGGGAAAGCATGCGGACAATACGGTAGATCTTCAGGAGTTTATGATCATGCCAACAGGAGCTTGCTGTCTGGAAAAGGGTATCCGTATGTGTGCGGAAGTCTACCAGCACTTAAAGCTTCTTCTCCGGGAAAAAGGACTCTCCACAGCGGTTGGAGATGAAGGCGGCTTTGCTCCGGATCTTTCAGATTCGGAGGAAGTGCTTACCCTGATCGTTCATGCCATAGAAAAAGCAGGATATAAGCCAGGAGAAGAGATCACCATTGCCATTGATGCAGCCTCCAGCGAGCTTTATGATGAGGAAAAGGGCGTATACTTTTTCCCTGGGGAGAGCCGCATGAAAGGAGAAAAGATCTACCGGGATGCCGGTGAGATGACAGAGTATTATGAAAAACTGGTGGAAAAATTTCCCATTGTTTCCATTGAAGATGGTCTCTGGGAGGACGACTGGGAAGGCTGGAAATATCTGACGGAACACCTGGGAAAAAAGATCCAGCTGGTAGGCGACGATCTGTTTGTCACCAATATCAAACGGCTGCACTGTGGCATCGGACTTGATGTTGCCAATGCTATCCTTATTAAAGTAAACCAGATTGGAACTCTCACGGAAACTCTGGATGCGGTGGAGATGGCTCAGCATGCCGGGTATCGTGCAGTGATCTCTCACAGGTCCGGGGAAACAGAGGATTCCTTTATCGCAGATCTTGCAGTTGCCTGTGGGGCGGGACAGATCAAAACAGGCGCACCCTGCCGTTCGGACCGGAACGCCAAGTATAACCAGCTTCTGCGGATCCACGAACAGCTCGGAGCTCTTGGAAGATATAAAGATCCTTTTGCAAAAAAATCTCAGAAAAAGCCCTGCATAAAATAAACGGAAAATGGTTGAAATCCCGGTTTAGCTATGGTAAAATAACCTCTAGTTGATTAGGAGGTGTAACCGCGTGAACATTTTGAAGATTATTCTGACTGTAATTTATGCAATAGATTGTATCGCTCTGACTGTTGTCGTACTGATGCAGGAGGGCAAGCAGCAGGGTCTTGGCTCTATCGCCGGAGTAGCTGATACTTACTGGGGTAAGAATAAGGGCCGTTCCATGGAAGGTGGTCTTGTAAGAGGTACCATTATCATGGGAGTTATTTTCTTTGTACTGTCAATCGTACTGAACATTATCTGATCTGCCAGGGGCAGAACAGAAGTTGGTAACACTCTTGCTGCGTTAGCATGCAGAAGAAACTCGGATGGGGACTTCTTTTGTTAATCAGCAGGAGTGTTTTTGCGTTGATACAGGGGCACGGGTGAGCCTTCCTCCGGAATGATAACAGGCTAAAAATGAAATATAAATATGAAACAGGAGAAAATGTGAAAAAATCGAAAAATTTTGAAAAAAGAAAAAAGTTTATAATGGAGCTTCTGGGAGATCCGCTGTATAAGCCCATGCGCCTGCGTGAGATCGCATCTCTTCTTCAGCTGGATAAGAGTGAGAAAAAAGAGCTTTTTGACGTGCTGGACGAGCTTTGCGCCCAGGGCAAGGCTGAAGTAGATAATAAAGGAAGATACAGCAAGGTTTCCGGCAAGCGCAGAGACAGACGAAAGAATAAAGAAGCTCTGAAGGCAGAAAAGCCGGAGCGTGGCCGTAAGGGAAGAGAACGCAGAGAGAAGAATCATGAGGAATATCGTTTCTCCGAGAAGGACGGAACCCTCATGGAGGGAACTTTTATTGGCCATTACAAGGGCTTTGGCTTTGTGGAAGTGGAGGGTCAGGAACAGGATATTTTTATTCCGGAAAATGACACGGGAAGCGCCATGCATCAGGATAAGGTGCAGATCCTTGTACGGAACGGACATAAAGAGGGAAAACGTCAGGAAGGCGTTGTGCTGAAGATTCTGGAAAGGGGAATGCCTTCAATCGTGGGAACATACCAGAGCAGCCGTGATTATGGCTTTGTGATCAGTGATAACCCCAAATTTTCCAAAGATATCTTTATTTCCAGAAAAAACTCCATGGGAGCAAAGGACGGAGACAAGGTAGTTGCAGAGATCACAGATTACGGCTCCAGAAACCGGAAGCCGGAAGGAAAGATCACGGAGGTGCTGGGAAACTTACGTTCACCTGGAACAGATATCCTTGCTATTGTGAAGAGCTTTAACATACCAAGTGTATTTCCTGACAAAGTACTTCGTCAGGCTGACCGTGTGCCGGATCATGTACAGGAAGCGGATCTGGATGGAAGACTGGATCTCAGAAATCTTGTTACAGTTACCATTGACGGTGAGGATGCAAAGGATCTGGATGATGCCATTTCCCTGACAAAGGAGGATGGAATCTACCATCTGGGTGTGCACATCGCAGACGTGAGCAACTATGTTCAGGGCGGCAGTGCCCTTGACAGAGAGGCACTGAAGCGCGGAACCTCCGTCTATCTTGCAGACCGTGTCATTCCCATGCTCCCGGAGCGGCTTTCCAACGGTATCTGTTCTCTGAACCAGGGACAGGACCGTCTGACCTTAAGCTGTCTGATGGATGTTAATGAAAAAGGAAAGGTGATTTCCCATAAGATTGCAGAAACCGTGATCCGTGTAGATGAGCGTATGTGTTACACAGATGTGAAAAATATTCTGGAGGATACCGACGAGGTGGCGAAGAAACGCTATGAAGCTCTGATCCCCATGTTTTTCCTGATGAAAGAGCTTTCCGGGATCCTGCGCAGCCGTCGTCATACAAGAGGTTCCATTGATTTTGATTTTCCGGAGAGTAAGATCATCCTGAATGCGGCAGGAAGAGCTATTGATGTGCAGCCCTATGAGGCCAATGTGGCAACCAGGATCATTGAGGATTTTATGCTTCTTGCCAATGAAACTGTGGCACAGGAATACTGCACCGGAGATTATCCCTTTGTATACAGAACACATGAAAATCCGGATCCGGAAAAGATTGAAAGTCTTTTGATGCTTCTTCATAATGAAGGAGTCAACATACAGAAATCCGGACAGGAGATCACGCCTGGTGAGATCCAGGAGATCCTGGAAAGTATTGAGGGAATGCCCAATGAGGCACAGATCAGCCGACTGACCTTGCGTACCATGAAACAGGCAAAATATACTACGGAATGCAGCGGACATTTCGGACTTGCAGCGAAGTATTACTGCCACTTTACTTCTCCGATCCGAAGATATCCGGATCTTCAGATCCACAGGATCATCCATGACCGTCTGAGAGGCAGACTGGTAAGGGAAGGACGTACCGAGCATTACAAGGAGATCCTGGATGAAGTGGCGCGTCAGTCCAGTGTGTGCGAACGGCGTGTAGACGAAGCGGAAAGAGAATCCGATAAGCTGAAGAAAGCAGAGTATATGTCCTATCATCTCGGAGAGGAGTATGAGGGGATCATCTCCGGCGTTACAGGATGGGGACTTTATGTGGAGCTTCCGAATACCGTAGAAGGACTGATCCATATCAATACATTACGAGATGACTATTATGTATTTGACCAGGATGCATATGAACTGCGGGGAGACATGACAGGAAAGATCTTCCGTCTTGGGCAGAAGGTCCGTGTCCGTGTGGCAGATGCGGATAAAATGCTGAAAACCGTGGATTTTGTCCTGGCTGAGGAAGACTGAGGGAGCGCGAAATGGCAAAAAAAACAGGAATGAAACTGATCGCAAATAATAAAAAGGCTTTTCATGATTATTTTATCGAGGATACTTATGAGGCCGGGATCGCACTTGCAGGAACCGAGGTGAAATCCTTACGTTCCGGTAAATGCAGCATCAAGGAGGCCTTTGTCCGTGTAGAAAACGGAGAAGTTTATGTATATGGAATGCATATCACTCCTTATGAGAAAGGAAACATTTTTAACAAAGATCCTCTTCGTGTGCGTAAGCTTTTGCTGCATCGTTACGAGATCAATAAGATCGAAGCTAAATTAAAGGAAAAAGGATTGACTTTGGTACCACTGAAGGTTTATTTCAAGGACAGCCTGGTAAAAATAGAGATTGGCATGGCACGTGGTAAAAAGCTTTATGACAAGCGCCAGGATATTGCAAAGAAGGATCAGAGAAGAGAAGCGGAGCGAGACTTTAAAGTAAAAAATCTTTATTGATCGACTGGTTTCAATTGAAAAAGTAAAAGTATGATAAAATGCGGGGAATGAGAAATGACAGAGGTACAGGAAAGACGTAAAAAAACGGTAGAAGCATCGATGACGGAGCAGGTTCATCTGATCATGCAGCAGCATCTGAACGGAGGCGGAAGACTTTTTGGCGGAGCACTGATGCAGTGGCTGGATGAGGTTGCCGGAGTGGTAGCTATGCGTCATGCGGAGACATATCGGGTGGTAACTGCGGCAGTGGACAATCTTCAGTTCAAGCATGCGATCTATGAGGGAGAGATCGTAGTACTTAAGGGATATGTGACTTATGTGGGAAGAACTTCCATGGAGGTCGAGATCGATACGTATGTGGAACAGCCGGATGGCATGCGTCATACTGTAAACCGGGCATTTTTTGTGATGGTGGCTGTAGATGAAGACCAGAAACCGATCCAGGTGCCGGAACTGATCATTACCACAGAAGCGGAAAAAGCCCGGAATGAAGCTGCGAAAATGCGCCGTGATATGCGCAGACAGCGAAGGGAAAACGGGTTCTGACCTCAGCTGTTCCAATTTTTGACATAGTTTAAAATATCTAAAGATTCTGTGAAATTCAGAACGGTCAGGTTGACAAGAAAGTGATACTCTGTAATAATAGAAAAGGAAAACCTGACAGCGAATAGGACCATTTTATATGGAGGAGATATAATGAAAAAACGTTATTTGATTCTTGCCGGAATTCTTGCAGCGAGCATGCTTGCAGCCGGTTGCGGAAAGAAGAACTCTGTGGCACCGGAGCAGAAGGTGGAGGCAACGGCAACCCCGACGGTAACGGAAGCTGCGAAAACGGATGTGGTGGAGATGCAGACCTCTACGGATGAAACAGCAAATATCAAGAACGTAATGGGAACCAAGAGTGAGACCACTACCAGTATTGTATTTACCAATAAGATGAACTCCACGATTTCTGCAATTTATGTCCGTCCTACCAGAGATGATGGCGATGACAGTGATGAGACCTGGGGAAGCGATCTTGTAAATAGTAAATTCACACTGGCTTCCAACGACAAGGCTGTTTATTATATGGAGAAGAGTCAGAAGGACGATAACGGAGATACAGCAACAAGCTTTGATGTAAAGATCACATTTACTGACGAAGAGCAGAATGAATGTTTCTTCCGCCAGCTGCCGCTTCTGACGATCTCACAGCTGAGCCTGTGCATGGATGGTGAGGGTGAAGACGGAATTCCATATGCTACATATCTGGCGAGCGGAAGCACCAAGGAGGTGTCTACCCTGAAGGATGTAAAGGCAAGGCTTGGCATTGAGGATGACAGTGAAAGTGACAGTGACAGTACAGATTCTTCAGACAGTACGGCTGTGACTCCGACTCCGGAGAGTTCTGATGATAATGGAGACAGTACAGACAGCAGTTCGTCCGGCAGTTCGGACTCCACATCCACACCGGATCCAACATCTGCACCAGCTTCCTCTGATTCTTCCGATGCGGATCCTACGGAAGCACCATCCGGCGAGGATGATCCGGCATCTGTAGCAGCAAGATATATCGGTCAGTCCATGTCTGAGCTTGAGAATGCATGTGGCAGCCCAAATGGCAGTGATTATGAGGACGAGCCGGAGTCCGGTAAGACAGGTTATTATTATTATGATACGTTTACGGTATCCACAACTTTTGACAATGACGGCAATGAAGTTGTATCCGGCGTATGGTAAAGGAGAATAAACATATGAAAAGAGTGTTACTGAAATTAAGCGGAGAGGCTCTTGCAGGAGAGCAGAAGAGAGGCTTTGATGAAGCAACTGTTACAGAGGTTGCCAAACAGATCAAGACGATCGTGGATGAAGGACTTCAGGTTGGTATCGTGATCGGAGGTGGAAACTTCTGGAGAGGACGTACCAGCGGAGCCATGGACAGAAGCAAGGCGGATCAGATCGGCATGCTTGCTACTATCATGAACTGTATCTATGTGTCTGACATCTGCAGATATGTGGGACTTAAGACAGAGGTGTTTACCCCGTTTGTATGTGGTGCATTTACCACACTTTATTCCAAGGATGCTGTAGAAGAGAGCTTCGCAGAAGGAAAGGTTGTATTCTTTGCAGGTGGTACCGGCCATCCGTATTTCTCTACAGATACAGCTACTGTACTTCGTGCTGTTGAGATCGGCGCAGATGCCATTCTTCTTGCCAAGGCTGTTGACGGAATCTATGACAGTGATCCGAAGGTAAATCCGGATGCCAAGAAGTATGATGAGATTTCCATCGATGAAGTAGTTGCAAAGAAGCTGGCAGCTATGGATCTTACCGCTTCCATCATGTGTATGGAGCAGAAGATGCCGATGCTGGTATTCGGTCTTGATGAAAAGGATAGCATCGTCAATACCGTACATGGCAAGTTCTCCGGAACAAAGGTAACCGTGTGATCAAAAGGGAATAATAAAAAAAACCATACAGGGAGATATGTGAAATGGATGAGAGAATTCAGGTATACGAAACAAAAATGGGAAAAACACTGAATGCTTTGGAGAGTGAGCTGACAACCATCAGAGCCGGCCGTGCAAACCCGCATATTCTTGACAAACTTACCGTAGATTATTATGGAGCACCGACTCCGCTCCAGCAGGTTGCAAACATTTCTGTACCGGAGGCACGTATGATCCAGATCCAGCCGTGGGAATCCAGCATGATCAAAGCGATCGAGAAAGCGATCCTTTGCTCTGATCTGGGATTAAACCCGAGCAACGATGGAAAAATGATCCGTCTTGTTTTCCCGGAGCTTACCGAGGAGCGTCGTAAAGAGCTGGTGAAGGACGTTAAGAAAAAAGGCGAGGGTGCCAAGGTTGCAGTAAGAAATATCCGTCGTGATGCCAACGATGCATTTAAGAAACTTGCAAAACAGGATGTTTCTGAGGATGAGATCAAAGAGCTTGAGGATCAGATCCAGAAACTTACAGATAAGTACATCAAGGAAGTTGACAAGGCGATCGAGAACAAGTCTAAAGAGATTCTGACTGTATAATTGTAAGAAATACGAGGATAGAGAGGGCTTCTTTGAAGAAGCTCTCTTTCTGTATGGAGGAGATTTATGAACGTACCAAATCATATCGCGATCATTCTGGACGGAAACGGACGTTGGGCAAAGGAACGAGGAATGCCGAGAACCTACGGACATGTAAAGGGATGCGCCAATCTTGAAAACATTTGTTATGATATCAAAGACCTTGGGGTGAAATATCTTACGGTTTACGCTTTTTCCACAGAAAACTGGAAACGCTCCAGAGAAGAAGTGGAAGCACTGATGAAACTGTTCCGCGGTTATCTTAAGAAATGTATCAAGATTTCCAAGAAAAATAATATGAAGATGAAAGTCATCGGAGATGTTACTGCCTTTGCACCGGATATCCAGCAGAGTGTCCGGGAACTGGAGGAATATTCCAAAGATTTTGACGGTATTTATTTTCAGCTGGCATTAAATTACGGAAGCCGTGATGAGATCCGCCGTGGAATGCAGAAGATGGCACAGGATGTAAAAGACGGAAAAGTTGAGCCGGATGGCATTACAGAAGATACGATTGAGAGCTATCTGGATACTGCAGGTGTACCGGATCCGGATCTTTTGATCCGCACAAGCGGTGAGCAGCGGCTTTCCAATTTCCTGCTTTGGCAGCTTGCCTATTCCGAGTTTTATTTTACACCGGTTGCATGGCCGGATTTCAATAAAGAAGAGCTGATCAAAGCCATCGAGAAATACAATCAGAGAGACAGACGCTACGGTGGCGTCAAGGAGGAGTAGATCATGTTTAAGACAAGACTGATAAGTGGTATCGTCCTTGTCATTATTGCCCTGGCAACTATCATTTCCGGAAGCTGGATCTTATTTTTTACACTTCTGGCTGTTTCACTGATCGGAATGAGAGAGCTTTACAAGGTAATGAAGGTAAGCGATGAGCATGTTACTGTGCTGGAACTTGTAGGATATCTTGGAGCAGTGCTTTATTATATTGCCATGAAAGCTGATTTTGGAAATTACGGAACAATGGCGATCATCATCAGTATGATCCTGATCCTGTTTGTTTATGTATTCGGTTATCCGAAATACCATGCAGAACAGGTGATGGCAGCATTTTTTGGAGTTGTATATGTTGCTGTGATGCTTTCCTTTATCTATCTTACCAGAAGCCTTCCGGACGGAAAATTCCTGGTATGGCTGATATTCCTGTGCTCCTGGGGATGTGACACCTGTGCTTACTGTGTGGGAATGCTTATCGGAAAGCATAAAATGGCGCCGGTTTTAAGCCCGAAGAAATCCATCGAGGGAGCTGTAGGAGGCGTTGCGGGAGCGGCGCTTCTTGGAGTGATTTATGCAGCAGCAACACAGGGAAAAATGGCTGAGTATGCCTTGATCTGCGCAGTTGGAGCTCTGATCTCCATGGTGGGTGATCTGGCTGCATCTGCGATCAAAAGAAACCAGAACATCAAGGACTATGGAAAGCTGATCCCGGGCCATGGAGGAATCCTGGACCGTTTTGACAGTGTGATCATCACAGCCCCTGTTATTTACTATCTTGCAAAAATGATTCTTGGAATTTAGGAGACATTAAAATGAAGAATATTGCAATCTTAGGTTCTACCGGCTCCATCGGGACCCAGACACTGGATGTGGCAAGAAAAAACGAAGACCTTCGTGTTGTTGCAGTCAGTGCAGGCAAAAGTGTGGAGAAGCTGGAAGAGCAGATCCGTGAGTTTCATCCGCTTCTGGCAGCAGTCTGGGATGAAGAAGCAGCCCGGGATCTGAAAACGCGTATTGCGGACACGGATACAAAGGTAGTCAGCGGAATGGAAGGACTTCTGGAGCTTGCGTCCATGCCGGAATCAGAAATTCTTGTCACCGCGATCGTGGGAATGATCGGGATCCGTCCTACCATGGAGGGAATCCGTGCCGGAAAGGACATTGCCCTGGCAAATAAGGAAACCCTTGTCACAGCCGGTCATCTGATCATGCCCATGGCAAAGAAATATGGCGTATCTATCCTTCCGGTGGACAGTGAACACAGCGCTATTTTCCAGGCTATCCACGGAGAAGAAAACAAAGAGATCCACAAGCTTCTGATCACGGCATCCGGTGGTCCCTTCCGCGGACGTACCACAGAAGAGCTGCGAAGGGTCACTGTTGCAGATACTCTGAAGCATCCAAACTGGGTAATGGGACGAAAGATCACCGTAGATTCCGCAACCCTGGTAAACAAAGGGCTGGAAGTTATGGAAGCCAAATGGCTGTTTGACATGGATCTGGATCATATTCAGGTGGTGGTGCAGCCGCAGAGTATCATCCATTCCATGGTGGAGTTTAAGGATGGTGCGATCATGGCACAGCTTGGAACTCCGGATATGAGACTTCCGATCCAGTACGCTCTGTACTATCCGCACAGACGATATCTGGATGGAGACCGCCTTGATTTCACGAAGCTTCATGAGATCACATTTGAGGTTCCGGATATGGAGACATTCCGGGGACTTCCTATGGCGATCCAGGCATCCCGGGAGGGCGGAAGTATGCCGACTGTCTTTAATGCAGCCAATGAGCTTGCAGTAAAGAAATTCCTGGAGGAAAAGATCGGCTTTCTGGATATTTATGAGATTATTGCACAGTCTATGGAAAGACATAAAAAAATCGCACATCCGGATCTGGATGAGATCCTTTCTGTAGAGCAGGATACTTATCAGTGGATCGAAAGCAGGTGGTAAATTGAGATTTGTGATTGCTGTAATTATTTTCAGTGTTGTGATACTGATCCATGAGCTGGGACATTTTCTTCTGGCAAAAAAGAACCATATCGAGGTATTGGAATTTTCTCTTGGTATGGGACCCAGGATCATAAGTACGGTAAAGGGCGGCACACGTTATTCCGTGAAACTGTTTCCTCTTGGAGGTTCCTGCGCCATGGCCGGAGAGGATGCGGAAGATGACAGTCCGGGAACCTTTAATTCGGCTCCTGTGTGGGGCAGGATCGCAGTGGTTGCTGCCGGTCCGATATTTAATTTTCTGCTGGCATTTGTTTTGTCTGTGATCATTGTAGGCTGTATGGGCTATGATCCGGCAACCGTATTAGAAGTAACCCAAAATTCTGCTGCGGAAAAGGCCGGATTGAAAAAGGGCGATGTGATCACGGAATATCAGGGCTACCATATTGATCTGGGGAAAGATCTTTATGTATATTCGTATCTCAACGAACTGAAAGAGGGAGATACCATCCGGCTGAAAGTAAAACGTGATGGAAAGGAACAGGAGATTTCCTATAAACCAGATGTAAATGTGCGGTATCTTCTTGGCTTTAACCGTTCCGATGTAAATTCCATGACAGTGGAATCACTGATCAAGGGAATGCCACTGGAAGAGGCAGGTCTGGAAGCAGGCGATGTGATCACGAAGATCAACGGTGTGGAGGTTCCGGATGGAAATGCATATGAAAAATACATCGAGGAGCATCCGTTATCCAAGAAACCTGTGACGATCACCTATGAGCGTAACGGACTGGAATATGAGGCAGAGATAACACCAAGGGAATACAGAACACCGGTTTCCGGTTTCGGATATAACACATACAGTGAAAAAACTTCCGGCTTTAATGTTCTGAAATATGGTGCTGTGGAAGTGAAATACATGATCCGTACTACGATCTTAAGCCTGAAAGAGCTTGTGACCGGTCACCTTGGAATGAAAGACTTAAGTGGTCCTGTGGGTATTGCGGATGCCATTGGCGACACTTACGAACAGTCCAAGAGTGAGGGAACGCTGATGATCTGGATGAATTTGCTGAATATGGCAGTTCTTCTTTCTGCAAACCTGGGAGTGATGAACCTTCTTCCTCTTCCTGCGCTGGATGGAGGAAGGCTGGTATTTCTGGTGGCAGAAGCGATCCGGAGAAAACCGGTAAACCGTCAGGTAGAAGGCATGATCCATTTTGCAGGGCTGATGCTTTTGATGGCGTTGATGGTTATCGTTATGTATAATGATATTCTGAAGATATTCTGATGAGGATTATGAAGTAAAGATATATAAAAGATGGAATGGTCAGGAAGATGTCCGGATTGTTCCATCTTTTTTTAATGAAACATATGAAACCAAGATGAAACACATGAAACAAGATTGACATTCTATTTGTAACTTTGTACAATCAAAAATGTAGATAGCGATATTAAATCGTGCAAAATACTAAAAGAAATAAGGAATAAATCTCAAATAATAAGAAAAAATCACATAAGGAGATGAGACAATGGCAGGTACAATCAGAAAGGTTGCACAAATGGCACATGTGTCTCCAGCAACTGTTTCAAGATATTTTTCAGGACAGAATGTAGTGAGTGATGAATTATCCAGAAGAATTGAGGAGGCAGCTAATACGGTTGGTTATGTGCCAAATCATCCAACACGTAAGTCAGATGGTGTGATCGTAGTTCTGATTCCTAATCTGGAATTTGGATATTTCAGTGAATCTATAAAGGAGATTATCCGGCAGATGCCAAAATACAAATGTAGAGTGATATTTCTTCCTACATTTCCGGGAGATGATAGTTATAAGAGTATCCTGAAGGAATTGTATGTGATGGGAGTTATTTATCTGGAGGAGGAGATTGACCGTGAGGTGATACGATATATCCGGGCAAAGAATATCAAAGTGGTTATGCTGGGAGGCGCAGCTTTTGACAGCAGATGCGATATGGTACACATTAACGATATGATGGCTGCTTACGAGGGAATGAAATATCTTCTTGAAATGGGACACAGGGAGATACTGATTCTGACTGATCTTTCTACAAGCATCAGTTCAGGATTCCAGCGGTTAGTTGGCTGTAAGAAGGCAATGGAGGAATATGGACTTATGTTCAGTGATGACATGGCAGAATACGGTCAGCTTACCTTCGAAAAAGGCTATCGATCTATGAACAGTGCATTGCGAAAGAAAAAGAAGTTCACTGCAGTGTTTGCTTTTTCCGATGAGACTGCGGTAGGAGCAATTACAGCGCTAAATGAACATGGTTTGAAGGTTCCGGAAGATGTATCCGTTTTGGGATTTGATGGATTAAGTATATCAGAGCGGGTGGTTCCTAAACTTACTACGATTTATCAGCCACTGGATAAGATGGTGGAATGGACTCTTGAGATTTTGTGTAACAAAAGTAGAAACAGAGAAGAAAATATAGAGTATACACTACCCTATAAATTATTGGAAAGAGGAACTGTACTCAGAAGGGAGGAAATATAAAATGGGGGGGAAGAGCTTTAAAGATATTCTTTGGAAAATATTTAGATTTGTTTTCCTGGGATTTATGGCACTGATTTCAGTAGGACCATTAGTATGGATCGTGATGTCATCCTTTAAATCCAATAAGGAGATCCTATCATCTGCATTTGCACTGCCTACATCATTAAGCTTTAATGGGTATAAGGCTGCATTGGATTTGGCTCCAATTTTTAAGTTTTATGGAAACAGTGTTGTGATTTCTTTCACAAGTACCCTGCTAAATATCCTGATTGTTTCCATGGCTGCCTATGTGTTGGCCAGATATACGTTTAAGGGAAGTACCTTTATCACATTGCTTTTATCTGCGTCTCTTCTTGTACCTACTTCAGCACTTCTGATGCCAATCTATAAGATCATGATGGGAATCGGAATGTTTGATACAAGGTCAGGGCTTGTACTTGTGTATGCGGCACTGGGACTTCCTACTTCACTTTTCGTATTCAAAAGCTATTTTCAGGGTATCCCCAAGGAACTGGAAGAAGCTGCCTATATTGACGGAGCCGGGTTTTATCGGACATTCTTTGTAATTGTATTTCCATTGGCTAAATCAGGACTTGCAACAGGGGCAATTTTACAGTTCCTGACGTCATGGAATGAGTTCATGTTCGGACTCGTTCTTACCAAAAGCACAGAAGTAAGGACCCTTCCTCTTGCTCTGAATTATTTTACATCTCAGTTTTCGTTTAACTATACAGCGATGTTTGCGGCATTGACTATGGTAATTCTACCAAGTATCGTAATCTATGTATTGCTGCAGGAACAGGTTACTACCAGTATGGTAGCAGGATCTGTCAAAGGTTGAAGATGAAAATTTATAAATTATATAAAAGGAGGCAATTAATATGAAAACAAAAAAGGTGATGGCCACAGTATTGTCAGCAGTGACAGCATTATCCATGGCAGGAGGCATGGCCACAACAGTAAAAGCGGATGATGTGACAGAAATCACATTTCCTACATCCTGGGTTGGTGTCAGTGTTAATACAGAATGGTTCCAGGATCGTCTGGAAGCTTTTAATGAGGAGTACGGTGACAGTATCAAGGTCAATGTGGAAGAAATCGCAGGTGATCAGAACTATGTGGATAAGCTGAAAGTTCTGTATTCTTCCAATTCTCTTCCGGATACATTCAGTACAGGTGGATATAATCTGATTGATTCAATGAAGGATCAACTTGTCGACCTTACTGATTATGTAGATGATGACTGGAAAAAACTTGCAACTGATGCATGCTGGGATGTAAACTCCCGCGATGGTAAGATTTATGGAATTCCTTATACCAGACAGGTAATAGGATACTTCTACAACAAAGATCTCTTTGCTCAGGCAGGAATTGAGAAACCGGCAAAGACATGGGACGAGTTCTTTGAGCAGTGTGACAAGCTTCTGGATGCAGGCATTACACCGCTTTCCATGGATACTGCAGATTCCGGTTGGGTAACTTCACTGATGCTTGGTGCTATGATTGGTGAGAGCGATGAGGGAGAACAGTTTATGAATACCATGCTCCCGACAGATTATAATACAAAAGAATTTATCGATGCAGCAACCAGGATTCAGACCATGTTTCAGAAATATACAACTCCGGATGCAGTTGGTGGAAAATATGAGAATGCTGCAAGCAACTTCTTTATGGGACAGACAGCTATCATTGCAAATGGTCCTTGGATGATTAGCGATTTCTATGATACTTCTATGGTTGAAGATGGATTTGCAGATAAAGTCGGTACTGCAATGTATCCTGGTGATGTTATGTATAACAGTGGAAAAATTGGCTTTAATGTTGCTTCCAAGGATGAGAAAACACTGGATGCAACTCTTACATTTGTAAAATTCCTCACAAATGAGGAGAGCCAGCTTAAAATGCTTGAAATTACAGGCGATATTCCGGCTATGGAGGGTCTTACATCTGATAATGTAAAGCCACTTGTAAATGAAGTCATCGCAAACGGCGATAAAGCAGCGCACAGTATTAATGATTTCCAGAGCCTTTGGTATGCAAATGTAGTGGATGAGATCAGTATTCAGTATCCGCTTCTTGCGCAGGGTGAAATTACTCCGGAAGAGTTCGCACAGGCTCTTACAGACGCTGCACAGAAAAACTGATAATTATATGATTTCCGCGGCTTCGGCAGGACATACCTTCTTCTGAAGTCGCCGGAGGCTAAGAACAGACTGAAACAGGAGAGATGAGAAATGAAAGTTAAAAAATGGAAACTGGCAAGCTTTCTTTTGCCGTGTCTGCTCCTTTTTGCATTGATTTACCTGGCTCCGATGTGTATGGTGTTTGGAAGTTCATTTTTTGAATGGAAAGCAGGCGGTGTATTTAAATTTATTGGACTGGATAATTATATCAATGCTTTCCGGAACGACGCACGAATGCTTACAGCACTGAAGAATACGGGAATCTGGGTTGTGCTTCAGTCTGTTGTGCATGTGATGCTAGGAACTGTGATCGCGTTTATGCTTTCAAAAAGAAAAAAAGGTTGGAAAGTCCTCAGAACTATCTATATGATCCCGAATGTGGTATCTGCAGCGGCACTGGCTGTTATTTTCCTGAATGTATTTAATGCGCAGTATGGTATTATCAATTCTTTTGTAAAAACAGTAACCGGGAAACCATTTATGAAAAACTGGTTCTTTGATCAGAACAGTGCCTTTATCACAGTTACATGGAGCTGGCTTCTGTATACAGGAATGATCATCATTCTTGTGCTTGCAGGTGTTCTGTCCATTCCCGAGGATGTTGTGGAAGCGGCCAAGATCGATGGTGCTACAGACATGCAGATCAATATGAAGATTCGTCTCCCACTGATCCGTACTATTATTGGAACCTGTGAGATTCTGGCGGCAACCAGTATGCTGAGAGAATTTGAACTCATTTATCTGACAACCAACGGAGGGCCGGGAGATACAACACTGAATCTTCCACTATACCTGTACAAAACATCTATGACAGATAATAATTATGGTTATGCCAACATGATGGGAGTAATTCTTATTATTGCAGGGGTAATTGTAGTAAGTGCCATTAATCGGTTGTTTAAGATGAATGAGGCAGACTACTAAAAAGACAGAAAGAGGAGGAATTACAGATGAAAATAGCAGTAATCGGCGGTGGTGGAGTACGTTCCATGTTTTTGGCAAAAAGCCTTGCTCAGAGCAGTTTGGAATTGGGGATCAACCAAGTGATTTTTATGGATAATGATCCAAAGAAGCTTAATATCTATGGTAAAATGGCACAGCAGGTTGCAAAACGTCTGCAGCCAGACTTGCAGCTGGAACTTACCGGCGACCCTGTAGAAGCCATTAAAGATGCAGATTATATCATAACAACGATTCGTGTTGGAGAGGATGATATGCGTATCCAGGATGAACGAGTAGCTCTGAATCTGGGGGTTCTGGGGCAGGAAACTACCGGTGCGGCAGGGTTTTCTTTTGCTATGCGTTCTGTGCCGGCTCTGGTAAAATATTGTGAGCTTGCAAAAAAATACGCTTCTCCGGATGTAAAGATCTTTAACTTTACCAACCCAGCGGGAGTAGTATCTCAGACTCTGCGTGATATGGGATATGATTTTACCTATGGTATCTGCGATGCTCCAAGTAGTCTTCTCCATTCCTTTGCAAAAATGTATAAGGTTCCGCAAAATTCTGTGACGGGAGACTGCTATGGATTGAATCATCTTTCTTTTTTTGACAGTATTAAGCTGGATGGAAAAGAGATTTTGCCGGAGCTTTTAAAAGATGAAAGATTGTATACGGATACAGATATGCGTTTCTTTAAAAAAGATCTGGTAGAGCATATGGGATGTATTCTTAATGAATATTTGTATTATTTTTATTACAGAGAAGAAGCAGTTCAGCATATTTTGGATGCGGGTATCACCAGGGGAGAAGTGATCCGTGATGTGAATATCCATATGACGGAGGAACTGTCACACATGGATGTCGAAAATGATTTTGAAAACTGCCTGAAGGTTTATGATAAGTGGTATGGCAAACGTGAAGATGCTTATATGGCAAATGAGACCGGCGTATCCAGAGCAAAAGAACCCTATCATTTTGATGTTTATGCAAAGGATGATGGAGGCTATGCAGGTGTTGCCCTGAAATATATCCGTTCCAAATTAAGTGGAAAAGACAGTGAGATGATCCTTTGTGTACCGAATAACGGAGCAATTCCGGGACTCCTTAATACAGACATTGTGGAAGTTACATGTGATCTTAAAGATGGTGAGATGATTCCGCATAAAGTCCCAAATCCCGGGGAATTGCAGATGGAACTTATTCGCAGGGTGAAGATTTACGAAAGGCTGGCTTCTGAAGCAATCCGTACAAGAAGCATTAGTAAAGCAATTGACTGCCTTATGGTGCATCCTCTTGTCAATTCCTACTCACTGGCCAAGAAACTGGTGGAAACATATTTAGCCACAAATAAAGACTATATGGAGGAATGGAACTGATATGAGTTTTGTAGGTGGCGTAGGCTATTCCAATATTGATCTGATCTATTCTGGTCTTGATAGACTGCCTGATAAGGGAGAGGAGATTTTCGCCAGAGGATTTTCCATGCAGTTTGGTGGTGGGATTCCGGCTACCATGATCAATCTTTCAAGGCTTGGAGTTGAGTCCAGAATTATTACTTTTGCAGGGCATGATCTTTTTTCGGAATTTGTGAAAAAAACACTGAATAGCTATCCGGTAAAAACTGTGAATCTTTATAAAGGAAACAAGATGCCGGTGGTGCTGTCTTCCACCTTGCTATATTGTGGTGACAGAAGTTTTATTTCATATACAGACGGAATGGATCTTAATGATGCTGTTATGGATGAAGTTTATGAAAATCTGAAAGGTGCATATGTGGTAGATATGCATGTTGGATTTTTAGATGTGTATAAAAGACTGAAAAAAGATGGTTGTATCCAGATTTTTGATACGGGATGGGAAGATGATCTGACATTGGAAAAATACAAGGATTATCTGGAAATTGCAGATTATTATATTCCCAACCAGAAAGAGGCCATGAAGATTACAGGAACGTCCAGTGTGGAAGAGGCTGCTGACATTCTGTCGGAATTTTTTTCTGACGTGACGATCAAAATGGACAAGGAAGGGTGCCTGCTTAAAAATAAGGATGGAATAAAAATCATATCTTCTGTACAAAATGTAAAAGCTATTGATGCAACAGGAGCAGGAGATGCATTTATGAGTGGCTTTATTTATGGACTTTATCATCATTATCCAATTGAACAGTGCATTAAGTTTGGAAATGTAACAGGAAGTGCGTGTGTTCAGGGAATGGGCTGTATCAGCAATTTTGTCAATGAAGAACAGCTCTTGGAAATTGCGGGAACGCTAGAAGTCAGAGAACTTTGAAGAGGTGGAAAAAATTTATAATCTGTAACTGAAAAAGGTGTCTCTTATTTGTATATCAGGTAAGAGACATTTTTTTTATGCAAACATATACTAGCAGAGAACCAGTGTGCTTTCAGGCACAAAAAGGAGCCTCTGTTTATGAAAAATCATTCTTATATTTCCATGCAGCAGGATATGCCGGATCAGGGACAGCTGCAGGTGACGGTGCTGGACAGTGCCAGTAACCGTCCTGTGGAAAATGCTACAGTGCGGATCTCGTACACAGGAGTCCCGGATAATGTGATCGAAGAAATCCGTACGGATTCCTCCGGAAAAACGCCCATGCTGGAGCTGGCAGCTCCTCCACTGGAATACAGCATGAAACCGGTGGAGCAGCAGCCTTATGCAGAATATACAGTTCGGATCAGTGCAGAGGGTTTTACACCAAAAGAAGTTGCCGGGACAGAAGTTCTTCCCCATTCCATTGCCAGGCAGGGAGCATCCCTTAGCAGACAGCAGGGTAGTGGAGAGGACTATCAGCGGATCGTCATCGGACCCCATACGCTTTTTGGGGAATATCCTCCCAAAAATCCGGAAGCAGAGATCAAGCCGATAAATGAAACCGGAGAGATCGTATTAAACAAAGTGGTGATCCCGGAGTATATCGTAGTCCACGACGGGCCAATAGGGGATACCTCTGCACAGGATTATTATGTAAGATATAAGGATTATATCAAAAACGTGGCCAGCAGTGAGATCTACGCAACTTGGCCGGAGGACACGATACGTGCCAATGTTCTGGCAATCATGTCGTTTACTCTGAACAGAGTTTATACAGAGTGGTACCGGAATAAGGGTTATGATTTCACCATTACATCCTCCACAGCATACGACCACAAATGGATCCATGGCAGGAATATTTTTGAGAGTATAGACCGGATCGTGGATGAACTTTTTGAAAACTACCTTTCCAGACCGGATGTACGTCAGCCGATCCTGACCCAGTACTGTGACGGACACCAGGTGCAGTGCAGGAATCGGGGATGGATGACCCAGTGGGGAAGCAAAGCTCTGGGAGATCAGGGATATTCCGCCATTGAGATCCTGCGGAGCTTCTATGGAAACGATATGTATATCAATGTGGCGGAAGCAGTTTCCGGGATTCCCGCATCCTGGCCGGGATATGACCTGACTATCGGTGTTACTGGAGAAAAGGTACAGCAGATCCAGGAACAGCTTAATGCCATAGCAAAAGCCTATCCTGCCATCCCGTCAGTGATCGTGGATGGTATTTATGGTCCGGCTACTGCTGCATCTGTAAAAAAATTCCAGAATATATTCGGGCTTCCTGCATCCGGAGTGGTGGATTATCCAACCTGGTATAAGATACAGGACATTTATGTAGCAGTGACCAGGATAGCGGAGCTGCAGTAAATATAAAAATAATAAAAATGTTCCTGGCCATTTTCGGAGTGATCTGATCGGGGCTGGGAGTGTAATGTGTGAATATGATTTCAGAAAAAAATATTTGACGTTTCAGAATAAACCAAGTATAATGGCTGTTTGTATCTTTGAACGTAAATTGTAAAGAGATTGCGTTTATGAGCATGTGAAAAAAGCGAAATGAGAATGTCTGCTTTACAAAAGGAGTGATGAAAATGACATTTTATCAGGAACTGCAGTTAAGCTCAACCGGATCAAAACAGCTGATCAGAAATACCACAGACAAAAAGGAGAAAAGAAGGCATATTCTGATCTATAATTTTAAAGTGTATCTTGTCATGGCATTTTGTGTGGCGGTTGTGACATTGTACAGTAAGATAACCGGCAATGACAACAGTGTTGTAGGAGTAACCGTACTGCTGGCAGTGCTGGTTTTAAGACAGGCGGATTTCGGGATCCGGACGTCCCACGGATTGTTGTCCATTGCCGGGATTTTCTGTATTCTGATCGCAGGACCGAGATTGTCCAATATGGTTTCACCGGTACCGGCATTTTTTGTTAATGCGATAAGCATCCTGTTACTGATGATCCTGGGATGCCATAATGTAATTATGTATAACCATTCCACATTTGTTCTCGGATATCTGCTTCTGATGGGATATGACGTAACCGGAAAGGCGTATCTGCTTCGTGTAGAGGGGCTTTTGGCCGGAATGGTTCTCTGCATGGTAGTTTTTTATAAGAACCAGAAAAACCGCCCGTATCGCAGGACGTTTCTGGACCTGTTCCGGGAATTTGACCTGCATTCCGCAAGAGGCAGGTGGTATTTAAGACTGACGCTGATCGTTTCCAGCGCTATGCTGATCATGTCTCTTCTAGGACTCCCAAGAGCAATGTGGGCCGGAATTGCTTGTATGTCCGTGTGCTTGCCGTTTACCGAGGACTGCAAGGAAAGAGCCGGAAAAAGGGGGATGTTCAATATCGTTGGCTGTATTTTGTTTGCAGTGCTTTATCTGATACTTCCGGAATCTATGTATCCCTATATTGGAATGATCGGAGGAATCGGTGTGGGATATTCCGCAGGTTATGCGTGGCAGACTGCATTTAATACATTTGGAGCACTGTCCATTGCATCAGGACTGTTTGGAATGCCTGCAGCAGTGCTGCTCCGTATTGGAGCCAATGTATTTAGTTCAATTTATACTATGCTCGCAAATAAGCTTGGGGATAAGCTTGTGCAGCATATGTGGGTACGAAAGAGTGCAGAAATCTGAGATATTGCCCTGAAAAAAGTTTTGCCGTATAATGGGTAATAGCATAACAGCCTGGATATTACCGGGCCGACAGAGGAGAAGATTATGTACGAAGAAACAACAGAAAAACTGCTGGAATTTATCAGTAAAAGTCCTACAGCCTTTCAGGCGGCAGAGGAAACAAGAAGACGTTTTTTGGAGGAAGGCTTTACAGAATTGAAGGAAGAGGAGCGCTGGGAGCTGGAAAAGGGCGGAAAATATTTTGTCATGAGAAATCATTCCGCGATCATCGGATTTTCCATTCCTGTCAATGACTGCAGGAGATATCATATCATTGCAAGTCACAGTGACTCTCCGTCTTTTAAAATAAAAGAAAATCCGGAGATGTCTGTAAACGGAGCTTATGTGAAACTGAATGTGGAGCGGTACGGAGGAATGATCCTTTCTACCTGGTTTGACCGTCCCCTTTCTGTGGCAGGCCGCATGATCGTCCACAAAAACGGAAAAATTCTGGAAAAGCTTGTAGATATTGATAGAGATCTGGTCATGATCCCGAGCCTTGCGATCCATATGAACCGAGATATTAACGGAGGCTATCATTATAATGTCCAGAAGGATATGCTTCCATTGTACAGTGGCAGTGGCGAAAAAGGAAACTTCATGCGGATGCTGGCAGAAGAGGCAGAGATCCGTCCGGAGGATATCCTGGGCCATGATCTGTTTCTCTATAACCGGATGCCCGGAACGATCTGGGGGTCCAGGAATGAGTTTGTTTCCAGTCCAAGATTAGATGATCTGCAGTGTGCTTTCGCTTCACTGGAAGGCTTTCTCCAGGCAGATAAGAAGAAGGTCATTGCAGTCCACTGTGTACTGGATAATGAAGAAGTGGGAAGCACTACCAGGCAGGGAGCTGCATCCACATTTCTTAAAGATGTACTGTTTCGTATCAATCTGGCCCTTGGCGGAGACCAGGAAAGTTATCTGATGGCCCTTGCAGAGAGCTTTATGATCTCTGCGGACAATGCACATGCATTACATCCGAATTATACAGACAAGGCAGATCCTGTAAACCGTCCGGTGATGAATGGTGGAATTGTGATCAAATATAATGCCAATCAGAAATATTGTACTGATGGGATTTCTACAGCAATCTTTAAGGAACTCTGCAGAGAAGCAGATGTGCCATATCAGACATTTGTGAACCGTTCCGATATTGCCGGTGGTTCCACTCTGGGAAATATTTCCAATACCCAGGCGGCCATGAATACGGTCGACATCGGTCTGCCGCAGCTGGCGATGCATTCCGCTTATGAAACAGCCGGAGTGAAAGATACGGAAAGCCTGATCCGTGCGGCAAAGGTATTTTACAGGTGATATCGGAGGACAGGAAAATGAGCAGAAAAGCAGTATTTTTTGATGCGGACGGAACAGTCTGTGATATGAAAAAAGGAGTGCCGGACAGTGCCATAGAAGCCATCCGTGCGCTGGTAGATAACGGACATGAAGCGTGGCTCTGCACAGGAAGAAGTCGTGCGTTTGTATCCTGGTATCTGGAGCAGATCCCTTTTACGGGAATGATCAGTGCCTGCGGATCCACCATTGAGAAGGACGGGAAGAGACTTTTTAATAAAGAGATGACGCCGGAGGTTGCAAAGCTTTCTGTGGAGGTTCTCAGAAAATACGGACTGATCCCGGTAATGGAAGGCGCGGATTTTATGTATTATGACAAAGAGGAGTATACCGATGAAGTGAACTGGTATGCCAGTCTGATCACAGAATCCCTGGGTGATAAATGGAGGCCTATCCGCGGAAATGAGGACTGTATGCGGATTAATAAGATCAGCGCAAAAATGACTGAGGGATGTGATGCAGAGGCAGCGTTATCTATTTTATCAGAATACTATGATATCATTCGTCATGAAGGCAGCAGTTCGTTTGTGGGGAATACCATTGAACTGGTGCCAAAGGGCTTTAACAAGGCTGTGGGGATCGCGGCTGTGATCCGCCTGTTTGATATTCCGTGGGAGGATACCGTTGTTTTTGGAGACAGCAATAATGATCTTGCCATGTTTGAATACGCTGCAACAAAGGTTGCTATGGGAAATGCTTCTCCGAAGATCAAAGAACTGGCAGATTATGTTACGTCTGATATGTTCCACTACGGAATACGGGATGGATTGAAATATCTGAAGCTGATCTGAGAGGATATTTCATTTGCTTTGCAGGGTATGTGACTGTAAGAACAGGAACATCCACATCAGGAATGATAGCTTTATGTGAATATGCTTTTATAAAAAATGCTGTAAGAACCAGAAATCATAGTTCTTACAGCATTTTATGTTACAGATTTTTCCGGGTAGATAATATGCAGAAGCTGCAATATCAGATCAGTCCCAGACCTTTGCAGATAAACAGCCAGAGTGTCAGGGTAAAGGCACTGAATAATGTGGTAAGAAGCACGACTCCCGAAGAAAAAGAGCCCTCATGTCCCATGTTTTTTGCCATGACAAAGCAGGTAACGGTGCTGGCGGACCCCAACATGATAATGATGGAAACCAGCTTGTCCTTTGTAAAACCGCAGCGGATGGCAAGAGGAAGAAAAAGTGCTTCATAACCGACAAGTTTCATAAATGTACAGGCAACAGATGCTTTCAGCCGGGAAAAGGCTTTTCCGAAGTGCAGAGATCCGCCCATGGCCATGAGGCCAAGAGGAGTGGCGGTTTTTGCAAGATTGCCTGCCGTAGAGTCCAGGATCTTCGGAAATGGAAGACGAAGAAGGGACCAGAGTGTACCGGCTGCAATGCCAAGAATGATGGGATTGGTGACAATTCCCTTTAAAGTACGCTTCAGAACGGTACCATCTATTTTTCTCTGACCTGGTTTAAAGACAGAGAGAATTACAACAGCCATTACATTGTAAAGAGGGACGCTGGCAATGATCATCAGTGGTGCCATACCTGCATTTCCGTAAAGGTTCTGGATAATGGCGATACCAAGGATCGCCGCGCTGCTGCGGTAGGATGCCTGGATAAACTCGCCCCGGATATCGGAAGGATGGAGAAAATGGGACAGGAGCACGGAGATCATAATACTGAGCGATGTGATCGCAAAACAGAAAAGAACCATTTGGGGATCCCAGGCCTCATAGATATCAATTTTAGCGATGTCCTGAAACAGAAGCACAGGCAGGGGGATGACAAACACAAATTTGTTCATACGGTTGACAAATGCCTCATCAAATAGCCCGATCCTCCGGAAAAAATATCCCAGGAGAAGTGTAAGAAAGATGGGCACGGTAACATTCAGACAGAAAATAAGATTGTCCATAAAAGAAAGCCTCCCTGTGGTGAAAATTCTCTGTTTATTATATCCAAACTACGAAAATTGTCAAACGAGGTATACGGGACTGGAGATTTCTGGTATGATAAAAAGTGTTGCGAAGAAAGCAGCACAGGGGTTGAGAAGGAGAAAGGAAAGAAAATGAGATACGGAAAAATACGGATCGAAGATGGCTTTTTTGTGTTTACCAGACATATGATGCTCAACAGTCTTCCGTGTAAAGATATTCTCTGGGCGTACATGCGCCGTGAGGGAACCGATAAAACCGGTGAAAAGCAGCTGATCATCAATTATCTGGTAATCATAACCAGACGTCAGAAGCGTTATAAATTTGATATGACAGAGCAGGAGGTACAGGATTGTCTTCAGCTTCTTAAAGTACTGAATCCGGATCTTGCGGTTGGCTTTCCAAAAGGAAGCAGGCTTCCGCTTCAGAATCTTCCGAATACAAGAGATCTGGGTGCATTGATGACAGTAGACGGTTCGCATATTCTTCCCAGAAAGCTTTTGCGCAGCGGAGAAATCTATCATGCTTCTGCTGCAGACAACCGGATCCTTTCAGAAGAATATAATGTAAAAACAGTGATCGATTTCCGGTCAGCCGCAGAAGTAAAGAAAAAACCAGATGATATCATGGCAGGAGTGGAATATTATCATATTCCGATTCGGGATGAAGACAGCAGTGGAAACAGTTTTTTTGAACATGTGATGTCCTGTTATGGTGATGTAGACCGATATATGCAGGATTGGTACCGGAATTATATTACGGATGAATATTCTTTGAAGCAGTATGCACGTTTTCTGGATGTCCTGCTTCACGTAAAGAACGGAGCTGTTGTTTTTCACAGTGCCACAGGAGAAGACCGGACAGGAGTTGGAACGGCACTTTTGCTCTTTGCTTTGGGTGTACCTAAGGAAACGATAAGAAGGGATTATATGCGGTCGAATCTATGTCTGGAAGATGAACTGAAGTATATGCGCAGGCTTTACCGGGCAGACCGGCCGGAAAATAGCCGGAAGCTTGCAGATCTGAATGCCTTCTATCAGGTGAAGGAGTCTTATATCAATACAGTTTTTGATGTCATCGAAAAAGAAAACGGAGGAATTGAAAGATTCCTTCGAAAAAAACTCTACCTAACATCAAAGGCATCCGAGGAGCTTAAGAAAAAATATCTGATCTGAGGATAAAAACATTTCTTATCATCCTGAAGGGATTTTGCAGGAAATTTTGATTGACAAAATTTTCGAAGTTGTTATAATGGTAAGAAAGCAAGGGTTTATTAGATTAAAGCGTTAACTGACGAAGTCGGTTTTCTATACATAAAAGTGTTGAAAGCAGGTGTATTATGGAAAAGAGAATACTATCCATCCTTGTGGATAATACCTCCGGAGTCCTTAGCCGTGTGGCTGGCCTTTTCAGTCGCCGTGGTTATAATATTGACAGCATTACCGCAGGAGTGACTGCAGATCAGAGATATTCCCGTATGACAGTTGTTTGTGAGGGAGATGACCAGATGCTCCAGCAGATTACTAAGCAGCTGGCGAAGCAGGAAGATGTACGGGATGTTAAGGTCCTTGAACAGGACGACAGCGTTGCCCGTGAGCTGATGCTTGTCAAAGTTGCTGTGAAGCCGGAACAGAGACAGGGAGCTCTTTCAGTTGCAGATATCTTCCGTGCCAAGGTGGTGGATGTAAGTAAGGATTCACTTATTATGGAGATGACCGGAAGTCAGAACAAGCTGAAAGCGTTTGTGGAGCTGATGGCTGACTATGAGATCCTTGAGCTTGCAAGAACAGGAATCACAGGTCTGTCACGAGGCAGTGACGATGTCCGGTACCTGTAAAAATTTTTACATATGTTTGCTAGGAGAGCAGATACTCTCTTAACGATAAATAATTTTTATGAAGAAGATGTTGTAAACATCAGAGGAGGAAAGTAAAATGGCAAATAAGATTTTTTACCAGGAAGACTGTAATCTCGGATTATTAGATGGTAAGACAATTGCGATTATTGGATACGGAAGCCAGGGACATGCACATGCATTGAACCTTAAAGAGTCCGGATGTAATGTAATCATCGGCCTTTACAAAGGAAGCAAATCCTGGAAAAAAGCTGAGGAGCAGGGCTTCGAGGTATATACAGCTGCTGAAGCAGCTAAGAAAGCAGATATCATCATGATCCTGATCAACGATGAGAAACAGGCTGCACTTTACAAGAACGATATCGAGCCGAACCTTGAGGAAGGCAACATGCTTATGTTCGCTCATGGTTTCAACATTCATTTCGGATGTATCAAACCACCGGCATATGTTGATGTTACAATGATCGCTCCGAAAGGACCTGGACACACAGTAAGAAGCGAGTATCAGGCTGGCAAAGGTGTTCCTTGTCTGATCGCTGTAGAGCAGGATGCTACAGGTAAAGCTCAGGATATCGCACTTGCATATGCACTTGGAATCGGCGGAGCAAGAGCTGGAGTTCTTGAGACAACATTCCGTACAGAGACAGAGACAGACCTCTTCGGTGAGCAGGCTGTACTTTGCGGTGGTGTTTGCGCACTTATGCAGGCTGGTTTCGAGACACTTGTTGAAGCTGGTTATGACCCAAGAAACGCATACTTCGAGTGTATCCATGAGATGAAACTGATCGTTGACCTGATCTATCAGTCAGGATTCGCCGGAATGAGATATTCTATCTCCAATACAGCTGAGTATGGTGATTACATCACAGGACCGAAGATCATCACAGAGGATACAAAGAAAGCAATGAAGAAAGTTCTTTCCGATATCCAGGACGGTACATTCGCAAAAGAGTTCTTACTCGACATGTCCGATGCAGGTGCACAGGTACACTTCAAGGCTATGAGAAAATTAGCTTCTGAGCATCAGTCTGAGAAAGTCGGCGAGGAGATCCGTAAACTCTACAGCTGGAACGGCGAGGATAAGCTTATTAATAACTAAGCAAAATTTATTGCAGGTGCAATAAATTTTGCGCTACTCGAACGAAGCGTAGCGAAGTTTGAGTCAAAAAAGTTACATATGTAATACAGTGGCAGGAAACTTTTTTGAAATCTAAAACCCCCATCTGATCACAATGGTCAGATGGGGGTTTTTCATACTTTATCTATCCGGATGCCCTGTTTCATCATCAAAAAACGGCGCGATTAAAGCCGAATCAGCATCTTTCTGTCTGCATACAAACCCGATCTCACGCAGCGGAAAAGAAAATCCTACCGGTACTTCCACCAGAGTCCCTTCTTCCAGCTCTTTTTTTACAAAATCGCGGATCACACAGGCAATCCCAAGACCAATTTCCGCAAACTGGATCAGAAGATCCATAGTTGTTACTTCCAGAATGTGGCTTAATTCCACATGATGTTCTTTCAGCTGAGAGTTCACAGTCTGACGTGTAATATTGTCCTCATCCAGCATCATGAAAGTTGCTGCCTGAATCAGAGGTTCATCAGGATAGAGCTGTTTCTGGTTTTCCAGATACTGTTGTGTACAGACAAAGGTATCCTGGATTTTCAAAAGAGGTTGAAAATAATATCCCCGAAGCTTCTGCGGCCGTCCGATGAGTCCCAGATCGATTTTTTCCTCATCCAGAAGCTGCAGAGTCTGATAAGTAGACTGGCAGGAAATTGTGATACGTACATGAGGAAAACGAGCGATATAGTTTTTCAGGTGGGAGAGTAGTACATATCTGGTAAGAGTAGAACTGGCACCCAGACGAAGCTTTGGAATGTCCCGGGAACGGTTATGGCGAATGGAATTTTCTCCTTCATCCAGAAGTGAAAGAGCTTCTTTTACTTTTTCAAAAAGAAGCTCACCGTCCGGGGTCAGAGTGACACCCCGGGAACTTCGTTTAAAAAGAACGGTATCCAGATTCTGCTCCAGCTTCTGGATCGCTTTGCTGATAGCAGGCTGACTGATATAAAGGTCCCTGGAACTGTGGGATATACTGCCGGTACGTGCTACCGTATAAAAAATATGATAAAGAGACAGATTATCCTGCATGTAAAACCTTCCTTTCGAAAAATAGTAAGGGAATAAAGGTAATAAAAAAATCCGAAGTCATCAGACCTCGGAAACCTTAGTTGTTATAATATCTATAATGTTCAATCGGGGCAACAGGATTTGAACCTGCGACCTCACGGCCCCCAGCCGTGCGCGCTACCAAGCTACGCCATACCCCGCAACGCATATAACTATAACATAAACGAATTGTAAATGCAACCATTTTTTGAGGAGAAAGAGTGTGATCCCTTGATACTTGTTACTGTTCACTCCGTTCTCAGTAACACGCTTCGCGATGCACAGAATTTATGCTGATCGCATAAATTCGCGCGG
>NZ_JAJEPT010000022.1:0-49330 GCF_020686995.1 Blautia fusiformis | reverse complement strand
CCGATCTGGAAGCACTCATAGTTGCGAAGGCCGTCTCCCCTTCTCGCGCTCTTCCCCTCCTGGCCACGCCACTGTGATGCGTTGTGGAATGTGTAAGTGTATCGGCTCAGTCCTGTATTCTGCTGTATCGGCAGTGACAGACTGAGCCGATTATTGATTCGGCCATGTATTCTGCTGCACTGGCAGTAGCAGGCTGAGCCGATTATTGCTTCGGCACTGTTTATTGCTTCGGCGCTGATTATTACTTCTACACTATTTGTTGCTTCTGGCTGAATGGGAAAGTGGACTGCGTAGCGGGCTTGTTCTCTGGATTGTGGTGTATCGCTGTTATTCAGGAACAGGCTTCGCCAATATATTTACGTCAGCATAAATCGGCTCAACCTTCCACAGCCAACGTAGTAGAATCCATCGCCCCTCCAATATCTTCACATATTCCTACAACCTACAATAGCTGCGTGCCCGGAAAGGGGGAGCTCGAGGGGGAAAAGCGGGCTTCGCAACTTTGAGTGCTTTCCCCCTCATACCTGCCCATGCCAAAATGGTCCCCCTGAAAGGGAAAGTACCTGTGTTTCAAGCATCCCCCCGGAAAGGGCATCACCTGCGTTTCAAGCATCCCCCCGGAAAGGGCATCACCTGCGTTTCAAGCATCCCCCCGGAAAGGGCATCACCTGCGTTTCATGCATCCTCCCGGAAAGGGAAAACATCCTCCGGAAGGCGATCAGGCTTCGGTTTCATCGTGGAACTGCGGGATCGGAGTTACCGGAGGATAAGTATCCACCGGAGGTTCATCAAACTCTCCGGAAATATTCCGATAGAAAACCGCCATACAGGTTTCTATATAAGGCACCAGCCAGATCAGTGCCAGATACAATGTAAATATGGAAAAAATGATCCACGGAACAAAACTTAAGAGCATTTTCATATATTCCCAGTAATGTCCCTTCATAAGCTTTGCACTGGCTTTCAGTGCCTGCACTCCTTTTATGTCCGAATTATCGGACAGGATGTAATAGCTCATGGTGAACGGCATAGCTGCCAGCAGGTTCAGCGCGAACCCGAGAAGTGTGAGCAGCATGTAAGTTACTGCCCAGTTCATCTGCTCCTCCGTTGTATTTCCCATATTGCTTGTAAAAGAAAACCACGCCAGTGGAAGTGATGTCACCAGATTGATCAATGCCAGCACAAAGGATGCCACGATCACATGATCCGGCTGATGGCTGAAAAAGTACAGAAGGTCTCCGAAAGAGTAGGTTTCCCTTCTGGAAATATTCAGATAGATCCGGTAAAGTCCTGCGGAAAAAATACAGATCACCAGAGAAAGGACAAAGCTGAATACCTCTCCTCCAATGATCGCATACAGGGAATCTCCCGGAAAAAGTGCTGTGGAAATATAGCTTGAAACTGCGCTCATCGCCGCAACCGCAATACTTCCGATCACAGGGACCGTAAAATTACCGGCCAGAGTTTCCCCTGCCAGCTTCTTACAGCCCTTCAGATTTTTTCTCATAATTCTGTATCCCTTCGTTATAGAAGGCGGAGACTCATCCAAGCCTCCGCCCCGTCATTTTTTACTTCAGATATATCATATTCTCATATTTCACATCTGTTTAGTCTGCAAGATTAAACGCATCATGTACCGCATTCATGGCACGTACACCATCTTTCTCGTTAATGAGCACCGTCACACGGATCTCAGATGTTGCGATCATATTGATGTTCACACCCTCATTGTAAAGGCTCTCGAACATTTTTGCAGCAACACCCGGATTGCTCATCATACCTGCTCCTACAATAGAAAGCTTGGCAATGTTTTTCTCCGCATGAAGCTCAGAATAAGCGATGCGTGCCTGGTTAGCTTCCAGAACACCCATTGCATCGTCCAGATCATTTTTATCAACAGTAAAGGAAATGTCCTTGGTTCCGGCACGGCCGATAGACTGAAGGATCATATCCACATTGATATTTTTCTTAGCCAGGGTATCAAAAAGCTTAAATGCCACTCCTGGTGAATCTTTAAGTCCAATCACAGCAATACGTACTGCATCTGTATCCAGAGCAACACCGCTGATCAGCATTCTCTCCACTGTTACTTCCTCCTTTACCACAGTTCCTTCGCTGTTGTTGAGACTGGAACGTACCACCAGCGGCACGCCGTATTTCTTTGCCATCTCCACAGAACGGTTATGAAGCACTCCCGCACCCAGAGTTGCCAGATCCAGCATCTCATCGTAAGTGATCTCCTTGAGCTTGCGGGCATTCGGAACCTTACGCGGGTCAGCGGTATAAACACCGTCCACATCGGTATAGATCTCACAGGCATCTGCATGAAGCGCTGCCGCAAGAGCTACGGCTGTGGTATCAGAACCGCCACGTCCAAGTGTGGTATAGTCATTATATTTATCAATGCCCTGGAAGCCTGTGACCACAACGATCCTGCGGTTATCCAGCTCTCTGCGGATACGTGCCGCATCGATCTTTTTCAGGCGTGCGCTGCTATGTGCACTTGTTGTGTGCATAGCTACCTGAAAGGCGTTCAGAGAAACAGCCGGTACTCCCAGACTGTCCATAGCCATGGACATCAGTGCCACTGACATCTGCTCTCCGATGGTAAAAAGCATATCCATCTCACGTTTCGGAGGTTTGTCATTGATATCCTTTGCCATGGTGATCAGCTCATCGGTATACTTACCCATTGCAGAAAGCACGACCACCACGTCGTTTCCTTTTTTGTAATCTTCGATACATCTTCTGGCAACATTAAAGATACGCTCTTTGTTTGCCACAGAAGTACCGCCAAATTTTTTTACAATCAACATGTTCTTTTCTTCCCTTCGGCATCAATCCTTTACACGGATCATTGCCAGTACTTTTCCGGTGAGCTTGCTGATCTTCTCATAATATTCAGCCTGCTTCATCACCGGTGTGATAAATCCGAATTCGTCCGGAAGGTCATCCGGCTCGATGGTCTGTACATCACCAAAAGCTTTTTCCACTTCATCCATAGTAGTATCAGACACACGTACGAAGAAACGTCCCTCAACTTCATCCATATCCATAAGCTTCAGGGCATAGCTGCTCCAGTTTGTCATGATATTTCTGTGGAGATGCTTTGCTTCATCCACAACATCTGCAACTACTGCACTTGCAGTCGGAAGCTTACCTGCTCCGCTTCCGTAGAACATGGCATCTCCAAGAACATTTCCGTGCACAAATACTGCATTAAACACATCATTTACACTGTAAAGCGGGCTACTCTGGCCTACCAGGAACGGCGCTACCATTGCATAGAAAGAATCTCCGATCCTGCGGCTTGTGGCAAGAAGCTTGATAGTCATGCCAAGCTCTTTTGCATATTCCATATCTGCCGGTGTGATCTTTGTGATTCCTTCTGTATAAATATCCTCGTAATTCAGGAATTTTCCGTATGCAAGTGAAGAAAGGATGGCGATCTTACGGCATGCGTCAGCACCTCCTACGTCTGCAGTCGGATCTGCCTCTGCATAGCCCTTTGCCTGAGCTTCCTTCAGAACCGTATCAAAATCACAGTTCTCTGTGCTCATCTTGTAAAGCATGTAGTTGGTGGTTCCGTTAAGGATTCCTGTGATCTCATCGATCTCATCTGCTGTCAGTGAAGAATTCAGTGCGCGAATGATCGGGATACCGCCGCCGCAGCTTGCCTCAAAAAGGAAATTGATATTTTTTTCTTTTGCGATCTCCATGAGCTCGGAACCATGCTTGGCTACCAGAGCCTTATTGGATGTGCTTACGCTCTTTCCTGCCTGAAGCGCTCTTTTTACAAAGGTATAAGCCGGCTCGATCCCGCCCATAACCTCAACAACAATATCTACCTCCGGATCGTTTACGATCACTTCATAATCATGAACCAGAACTTTCTCAACCGGATCTCCCGGAAAATCTCTTAAATCAAGAACGTACTTGATGTTAATCTCATCTCCAGCTCTCTTGTTAATGCTCTCATGATTGGTGTTGATGACTTCAACAACTCCGCTTCCTACTGTACCGTAGCCTAATACTGCTATGTTTATCATATGCTTACTCCCTGCCTAAAATTTTCAAATAGTGTATACCGTCTCTCTGCTCAATATCCTCCACCATAGCCTCTGCGTCGCCTTCTCCCGGAAGGATGTCAACGCTCAGCGTCAGTGTTGCGACTCCGTTAATGGGAATACTCTGATGTATGGTCAGGATATTACCGTGAAAACGGGCAATCGTCTGCAGCACCATTGATAAAAGCCCCGGCTCATCGTCCATCTGAATGATAAAGGTGATGGTCTTTCCCTTGGTCTCCTCGTGGAAAGGAAAAATATCGTCCTTATATTTGTAAAAAGAACTTCGGCTAATCCCGGTCCTTTCAGCAGCTTCCTGAACAGTAGCCACCCGTTTGGATTCCAGCAATCTCTTGGCCTCAACCACCTTGAGAAGTACCTCCGGCACTGCCCGTTCTCTTACTACATAGTATTTTTTCTTTTCAACCTGTTTCTGCATAGCAACCTCTCTGACTGCTGTTCACATTGCGGCCAGCAGCCTCTTGTCCGTTTCATAAAGACAACTGTTTTTGTACAAGAGATATATTATCATAATAAAAGAAACTCCACAAGCGCTTTTTTGCCTGCGGAGTCCTTTTCTCTGTCTTTATGGGGTTCCGTGACAGTAATGTTATTCTTTCTTTTTCGCCAGCGCGATCCATTTCAGATATGCATTGATAAAAATGTCAATACCACCGTCCAGAACTGCGTCAACATTACCGGTTTCTTCATTGGTTCTATGGTCTTTTACCATGGTGTATGGCTGCAGGACATAGGAACGGATCTGGTTTCCCCAGCCGATATCTGTCACTTCGCCTCGAATGCCGGAAAGCTTCTCCTCGGCTTCCTGCTGTTTCAGCAGATACAGTTTAGCCTTCAGCATCTGCATAGCCTTGTCCTTGTTCATGTGCTGAGAACGTTCATTCTGGCACTGTACCACGATTCCTGTTGGAAAATGGGTGATACGGATCGCAGAGGATGTCTTGTTGATATGCTGTCCACCGGCACCACTGCTTCGGTAGGTATCGATACGGATATCGTCATCATTGATCTCAACATCCAGATCCTTCTTGATATCCGGCATAACATCGCAGGATACAAAAGAGGTCTGTCTCTTTCCTGCTGCATTAAACGGAGAAATACGTACAAGACGATGAACACCCTTCTCGGATTTCAGATAACCGTAGGCGTTCTCTCCGTTCACCTGGAAGGTTACGGATTTCACACCGGCCTCATCACCGTCAAGGTAATCCAGGACCTCCAGCGCAAAGCCTTTCTTCTCCGCCCATCTGCTGTACATACGATAAAGCATTCCGCACCAGTCGCAGGCCTCTGTTCCGCCGGCTCCTGCGTTCAGCTTGATGATGGCGTTCTCTCCGTCGTACTCTCCGGAAAGGAGTGTCTTCACACGGATGCTGTCAAAGCTTGCCTGGAACTCGTCCAGCATTTCCTGGATCTCAGGGACGATCTCAGGATCATTCTCCTCATATCCCATCTCGATCATGGTTTCCATATCTTCCATCTGTGTTTCCAGATTATGGTATGTCTCAATATCGTCCTTGAGACTCTTTAACTGTTTCATCTTCATCTGGGATGCTTCCGCATTATCCCAGAAATCAGGCGCCTCCATCTCGCGCTCTAATTCTTCGACCTTCTGCTCTTTGTTAGCGAGGTCAAAGTGAATCCCTCACTTCCACTAATGGCTCTGTGTATGTTGCAAGAATACTCTTGAACTGATCTAACTCAACCACAGCTTCACCTTCTTTCTATATATTGATACAGGATTTCCTGCCTGTCTTATACAATACCATATGGGCATGGAAATTACAACGAAAACGTGGTCAGGGCGTAAATATCCCCTCTTCTGTGCTTCAGAAGCGGCAGCTGCTCACGGACTTTTTTTACCTCGTCCAGATCCAGTTCCACTATCTCCACGTCCGGCTTTTCTTCCATTTCCATGAGGACTTTTCCCCAGGGGTCTGCGGCAATGGAGTGACCCCAGGAATGATACCCGGCGTTCAGGTCTCTGGCGGGGGCAGCTCCGATGGTGTATACCTGGTTATCCACGGCTCTCTGGCGGAACATCAGCTCCCAGTGAAGGGGCCCTGTTGTCATGTTAAAAGCAGCCGGCACGATGATTACCTGGGCGCCTTCGTCCACCATCAGCCTGGCAAGCTCCGGAAAACGGAAGTCGTAGCAGATGCAAAGGCCCATCTTACCAAATTCTGTATCAAAAACCGTCACCTGGTCTCCCGGTGTCAGGGTATCGGACTCTTTAAAATACTGACCGCCTTTTACATCAATGTCAAAAAGATGCATCTTCCGGTGCTTACCGATCTGATGACCATTTCTGTCAAAGACATAGGAAGTGTTATAAATATTGCCGGCTTCATCTCTCTCCGGCATACTTCCTGCTACGAGATAAATTCCGTATTCCGCTGCCAGCCTGGAGCATTTTTCCCAGGTATCTCCGCCCTCAATTTCGGCATATTCCGGAAAGTATTTATTTTCGTAGGGGCAGCAGAACATTTCGGGCAGGACTGCCAGATCGATCCCCTGAAGCTCCGGGCTGGCAAGAAGTTCTGCTGCCTGGGTGATATTGCGAAATTTATCAGTATATACATGTGTCTGAAGAATTGCAGTTTTTATAATTGCCATATTATCATGTCCCTTCTCTTACAGCGAAAATTAAGTATCTGCTCTATTGACGCAGGATGACTTTCTCATATGCAGGGCGGGAGAATGAAGCGTAGCGGTGGCTACGGCGATTGACGACAACGCAGCATATAAAAAATCAGACAAGTCTATATGACTATTATTTAATATTCGCTGTACTCTGTTCCTATGTAACAGAAATCCCAGAAAAAATAGCCCCACCACATCATCCGGGTGAGACTATTTTTATCTTCCTTCTCAGATCTTGGCAGCCTTACGTCCGCAGCACTGTTTGTATTTCTTGCCGCTTCCGCATGGGCACGGATCATTCGGGTATACTTTATCTTCTTTTCGCTGAACCGGTTTCTTCGGGCCTGCGCTGTCATCTTTGTTTGTGCCGGTTACCTTAGCAACCTGCTCACGCTCGATCTTCTGCTCCACATGAACATGATACAGCATACGTACAGTGTCTTCCTGAATGGAGCTGATCATGCTGTTAAACATCTCGAATGCGTTCATCTTGTACTCAACAACCGGATCTCTCTGGCCGTATGCCATCAGACCGATACCCTGACGGAGCATTTCCATATCATCGATGTGATCCATCCATTTGCTGTCGATGCATTTCAGAAGGACAACTCGCTCAAGCTCACGAAGCTGTTCCGGTTCCGGGAACTCAGCCTCCTTCGCTTCATAAAGCTTCACAGCCTCTTCCTTCACAATATGCTTGATCTCATCTTTCTTATGGCCTTTTACCTTCTCTGCGGTCAGCGGGTGAATCGGGATGATCGGAGTGATCGCAGTGTTGAACTCATTAAGATCCCACTCAGAAGAATCCATGTCATCGGAAAAGCACATGTCTGTCATGCTGTCTACGATATCTGTGATCATCTTGTAGATGGCATCACGCATATTCTCACCGTCAAGTACCTGACGACGCTCCTCGTAGATGATCTCTCTCTGCTCATTGTTAACCTGGTCATAGTCGAGAAGATTTTTACGGATTCCGAAGTTGTTGAACTCGATCTTCTCCTGCGCTTTCTCGATGGCATTGGAAAGCATCTTATGCTCAATCTGCTCATTCTCCTCAACACCAAGAGATGTGAACACTTTCATCAGTCTCTCGGAACCGAACAGACGCATCAGGTCATCCTCAAGGGAAATGTAGAAACGGGATTCACCCGGATCTCCCTGTCGTCCGGAACGTCCACGGAGCTGATTATCAATACGTCTTGACTCATGGCGCTCGGTACCGATGATCTTCAGACCGCCGGCCTCTCTTGCCACATCGTCAAGCTTGATATCGGTACCACGGCCTGCCATGTTGGTTGCGATGGTAACGGCATCTGCCTGTCCTGCCTGAGCTACGATCTCAGCCTCAAGTTCATGGAACTTGGCATTCAATACGTTATGCGGGATTCCCTCTCTCTTCAGCATTCTGCTGAGAAGTTCGGAAGTCTCGATAGTGATCGTACCAACCAGTACCGGCTGATGTTTTGCATGTGCTTCCTTAACAGCCTCTACAACTGCATTGAATTTCTCTTTCTTTGTCATGTAAACGGCATCATCAAGATCTTTACGCTGTACCACACGGTTGGTCGGAATCTCTACAACGTCCATGCCGTAGATATCACGGAACTCTTTCTCCTCAGTAAGGGCTGTACCGGTCATACCGCCTTTTTTATCATATTTATTGAAGAAGTTCTGGAAAGTGATGGTTGCAAGAGTCTTACTCTCTCTCTTAACCTTAACATGCTCTTTCGCCTCGATTGCCTGATGAAGACCATCCGAATAACGACGGCCCGGCATGATACGTCCGGTAAACTCATCAACGATCAGGATCTCGTCATCTTTTACAACATAATCCTGATCCTTATGCATCAGGTTATGTGCACGAAGGGCAAGGATAATGTTATGCTGGATCTCCAGATTCTCCGGATCTGCCAGGTTCTCAATATTAAAGAATTTCTCAACCTTCTTGATACCCTGTTCGGTAAGGTTGACGATCTTGTCTTTCTCATTTACAACGAAGTCACCGGTCTCGATAACTTCCTCACCCATGATGGCTGCCATCTTGGTCATCTCATGGCTGGCCTCACCACGCTCCAGCTGCTGTGCAAGGATATCACATACTTCATAAAGCTTGGTGGATTTGCCGCTCTGTCCGGAAATGATCAGAGGTGTACGTGCCTCATCGATCAGGACGGAGTCGATCTCATCGATGATACAGTAGTGAAGATCTCTCTGAACAAGCTGTTCTTTATAGATAACCATGTTATCACGAAGGTAATCGAATCCAAGTTCGTTGTTGGTAACGTATGTGATGTCACATCCATATGCCGCACGGCGTTCTTCCGGCTTCATGTCGTTAAGTACCACGCCTACAGTCAGGCCAAGGAACTCATGGACTTTACCCATCCACTCGGCATCTCGTTTAGCCAGGTAGTCGTTGACAGTTACGATGTGGACACCTTTTCCCTCAAGGGCATTCAGGTATGCAGGAAGTGTGGAAACAAGAGTTTTACCTTCACCTGTTTTCATCTCGGCGATACGGCCCTGGTGAAGGATGATACCACCGATGATCTGTACACGGTAATGCTCCATTCCAAGCACACGCTTGGCAGCCTCACGTACGGTGGCAAATGCCTCAGGAAGAAGATCATCCAGTGTTGCACCTTCTGCAAGACGTTTCTTATATTCTCTTGTTTTGTCTCGTAACTGCTCATCCGTAAGCTGCTGCATCTGAGACTGATAGCTTTCGGTTTTTTCAACCAGCGGCATGATACGTTTTACCTCACGCTGGCTGCGGGTTCCAAATACTTTTGAAAAAACATTCATGTTTCTGCTCCAATCATTTTATTCGAATAAGACTGCTGTCTCTGATCTGTCCAATTTTGGATCATTCCAGTTCTCTGTTGATATCCGTTATACTGGATCACATATGGTATATATTCTACCACTTTCCTGTTATAAAAACAATGAACAATTATTTAACAAATCATGTCAGGAACAACAGAAAATATCCCGCATAGGATCCTGTTTTCGAGGATCCCGCGGGATATTACAGATCTTATTTTCTTACTTTTACATTTTTCACACTGCTCCAGGCACCGTAATATGTCTTTCCGCTCACTTTTTTGTATGCACGGATACGAACATAATAAGTGCTTCCCTTTTTCAAACCGGAAAGTGTTCGGGTCAGTGCACTGGCGGACACTGTCCTGGACCCTCTCATGGACCTTGATGCCGCATACTGGATCTGATAGCCGGAAGCACCAGCTGCTTTTTTCCAGCGGACAGTCAGCTTCCCGGAAGCCTTGCTGGACGGTTTGTACTGCACCGGAGCTGTCAGACGGACGATCCGGCTGCCGTTTTTGTTATAAGCACTTAAAGCAGAACCCTTGTATGCGCGGACTATATAGGTATACATGGTTCCTGATTTTACTGATCCGTCTGTATAGACCAGCGTATTGCTTCCGCTTACGGTAGCGATATTGACCCACTTGCTGCTGTTTCCGGTCCTTCGATAAATCTTATAGCCGGAAGCATTTGCAGCTTTTTTCCATTTGAAGACGATGCCGGCAGGGCTGTTGGAAGTGCCGGATAATCCGGGCGTGGTAAGCTTTACCGTTGTAAGGGCCGCGGAACGGAACTGGTATACGGCTGACTGTACTTCATCAGTCTTTTTCCATTCAGATTTCTGATAAACATACTTCTGGAAAAAGATATACATGTTATAAGTTGCGGCTTTGTTTATTCCTTTGGCAGATCCGATCCGCCATGTAGTATTCTTCCTGTTATCGGTTGGATTTGGTGAAGTACTCCAGTAAACCGGCACCCACTTCACATCTCCGGGCCCGGGATTTGTATTCGTAGTTCCCGCACCGGTCACAGTAAAATTATAATATTTATTCGGAGTAAATTTCAGCGGAAAATCCAACCCTCTTACAAAACTATCTTTGACATCTGGTATAGAAGGTATATAGGTCGGTGTCGGCGTCACATCATATTTCGGGCGGGTTCCCCTGTAATTCAACTTTAATTTTTTCAGGTTGCTGGTTCTTCCGTCTGAACCCAATACCTTAAGATACAGATCAAATTCTTTCTCTGTATCCAGATTCTTAAGATATATCACAAAGCTTCTGTTTGCAGTAACCGCCACACGAGAGTTTCCCGTATCGACCCTCGGAACATCAGAAGTTCCGTCCTTTTTTCTCGCTACAGCTTTATAGTAGCAGGCTCCGTTTGCATCAACTTTAAGTGTCACATTTACAGAATTGCGGCTTACCCATTTTTCTCCGGTCCATTTTACGTTTATTTTTGGCACCGGTGTTGGTGTCACTGTCAGTTCAGGATCCGCTGTCGGTGTCACTGTCGGTTCCGGATCCGTTATCGGTGTCACTGTCGGTTCCGGACCCGCTGTCGGTGTCACTGTCAGCTCCGGATCTGACGATGACATAGCTTCTGCGTTTTCTTCTTCCATACTGTCTCCTGCTTCTTCAGGTATCAGTTCTGTCAATAATACTTCCGGATCATCCTCACTGGAGATCTCTTCTGAAACTCCTTCCTCAGCTCCGCCGAAAGCATCCTCGCTGTTCTCCGCATTTTCTGCGTTTTCCACATCTTCCATGGTTGCATCGGAAGAGTTATCCACCATTTCCTCAGAAATATCCTCACTGTCTTCTGCAGGCTGCTCAGTCTCTCCCATAGACTCTGTAGTTTCCTCTGCGGAAAACACTTCCTGGCTGTCCGCAGCATTTTCTGTGATTTCTGCATCACCGCTGCCAAACTCTGCAGCCATACCGGTTGCCGGAAGCACCGTCACACAAAGTGCAGCACTTAAAAAAAGTGCCAGAACTTTTTTCTTCATTTACCTTCCTCCTTTTCTCCGTGAGTTACATATTTGTTATGTCAAGGAGATATTCGCACTCCACACAGTATTATTTTTCAGAAAGTGGGGCTGACTGAAACTTGTACTGTACAGACTGTATCTTATCCGTAGACTGCCATTTGGAATCCTTGCAGGTATATTTGCGGAAGAAAACATACAGATTAAAAGTTCCCTCCTGGTCGATTCCTTCCTTGGAACCGATCTTCCAGGTGCTTCGGATCCGGTTGGAATTCGGATTCGCAGATGTGCTCCAGTAAACAGGCACCCACTTAATGTCTCCGTTTTCCGGATCCTCATTATCGGTACCGGCACCGATAACCTTAAAATCATAAAATGTATCCGGGTAGAATTCCAGAGGAGAATCCAGCCCCTCTACCGTACTGTCCTCTGCCTTTGGTTTGGATGCTTTATGTTTTTTCTCAGAATCTGTTTTTTTCGCCGGGCGGCTGTCCTGATCCAGCTCCATCCGCTTCAGATCACTTAATTTCCCATTCTCATCCTCAATCTGGATATACAGATCAACTGCCTGGTCTGTATCCAGGTCTGCAAGTGTGATCCCGAACTCTTCATCCTCACTGATCAAAACCTCATCATTCACGGTATTTCCGGTCTCGATCTGAGGCACCTGGGGATTTCCGTCTTCCCCCCGCTCTGCCCATTTATAATAGCAGACGCCGTTAACGGCTGACGTAAGCGTTATCTCTGCCTGGGAATAGCTGTCCCATTTAAATCCTGTCCATTGTATTTCTGACTTTTGTGAATCCTTTGTATTGTTTTCTCCGGAACTCAGTTCCAGGTCCTCCACAGTCTGTTCTTTTATGGTGTCACCACTGTTAAATTCCGCTGCCATACAGGTAGCCGGTATCATGGTCATACCAAGAGCTACACTTAAGATCACCACAGGAAGCTTCTTTTTCATTTTTCCTTCCTCCTTTCGCATATGTCTTCATTATATAATTCTCCCCTATTGCTTGCAACAGAAAAGAAGCCTGATTTTGCTGTGACATAAAAGGCTCCGGAAACCTGCCGATTTCTCACACAGATTCCCGGAGCCTTCCATTCAATATTCAGTTGTGATAATAAAATCCCCTATCAGAACTCTGGTTCGATCAGTCCGTAAGTATTTCCTTTACGTTTATAAACTACGTTAACCTGCTCTGTCTCAGCATTAAAGAATACAAAGAAATTATGTCCGAGAAGCTCCATCTGTACGCATGCATCTTCCGGATACATTGGTTTGATCCCGAATTTCTTGGTACGAATGATCTTAACTTCCTCATCCTCTTCATAATCCTTATCAAGGTATGCCTTCTGGAAGTTTGTGGATTCCTGCTGCTTGTCAACGATCTTGTTCTTGTATTTACGAAGCTGACGCTCAATTACCTCTTCAACCAGATCGATGGATACATACATATCATTGCTTACCTGCTCGGAACGGATAATGTTACCTTTCACAGGGATCGTTACCTCGATCTTCTGGCGATCCTTCTCAACGCTTAAGGTTACTGAAATCTCAGTTTCAGGAGTGAAATACCTTTCAAGTTTACCAAGCTTGTCCTCAACAGCTGTTTTAAGTCCTTCGGTTACTGCTATATTCTTTCCACTAATAATAAATTTCATGACTTCCATCCCCTTTGCTGTTTTATGTTGCTATTATAACATATTAAATTGAATTTTAACATCACTTTTCAAAAATTTCATAAATTTTTTCCAAATTTATTCGATATATTCCCTCAAAATGTTTTTTTTGTCGTGAATGCGCAACTATTAGAGTATTTCATCTAATTAATTCATTACAAATGTATATCTGCACACCAGTGCCAGAAGATTGATGGGACAAAAGCATCTGCTTCACTATTTGTATATACTATTTCATTTTAGCCAGAGCTTCAAAGGGTATACTTCCGCCAAAAATATCCAAAGCACTGCCAACAGTCACATCCAGTCTGCCCTGACCTGCTTTTCGAAGCTCTTCAATATCTGCCATAGAACCCACACCGCCTGCATAGGTCACCGGATGGGCTGTATATTGTCCCAGAAGCTTTGCAAGCTCTGTTTCCACACCTCGGGCCTTTCCTTCCACATCCACTGCATGGACCAGAAATTCGTCGCAGAAGCTTCCAAGCCTTTCCATCAGCTCCGGTGTCACGATCTCTTCTGTAAATTTCTGCCATCGGTCTGTGACAATATAATATTTGCCATCTTTTTTGCGGCAGCTCAGGTCAAGTACAAGATGTCCTTTCCCTGCAGCATCACGGATCTTCTCCAGATTTTCCCAGGAGATCACTCCGTTTTTAAACACATAGGAGGTTACGATCACGTGGCTGGCGCCAGCCTCCAGATATTCTGCCGCATTCTCCGGGCAGATGCCGCCTCCGATCTGAAGCCCTCCGGGATATTTTCCCAGAGCCTGAAGTGCCTGGGCTTTCGTCGCTTCATAGTTCGGGGAATCCTTTCCGTTCAGAAGGATCACATGACCGCCCTTTAATCCTGCCTTCTTATAAAGCTCTGCATAGAATGCCGCATCCTGCTCTGACACAAAATTTTCTGCCGCCTGATCCCCCTGATCCTTCAGGCTTCCTCCTACGATCTGTTTTACTTTTCCGTTATGTATATCAATGCATGGTCTGAATTTCATAATCCTGTCCTCCATTTTCTTTCCATGCACTGATAATAGCATCTGAAACAGTTTTATGCAATGCTGTGGTAAAATATCTGTTATCTTCCTTCTACCGCATTTCCCACTGCGTTTCCGATATCATCCACTGCATTACCTACACCGTCGCCAAGGTCCTTTACACTGTCACCCAGCTCACCGGATACAGTTCCGTCATTTTCGTTTCTGTCAGCATCCGCAGCTCCGGGTGCTGCTGTCCCGTTATTTCCATTTCCTGCAGGCGTCACGGTAATATTTCCATCGGACATCTCATTGTTATCCGTGCCGGAATCCTTAATGCTCTCTCCATTGTCCTTCACACCGTCATTGTCTGCTTTTTCTTCCATAGTTTCATCTTCTACGGCAGTATTTTCGTTTGTATCTTTTTCCTTATCCTTCGTGTTTTTATCTTTTTCATCCACTGTTTCATCCGCATTGTTTACCTCTGTGCCGCAGGCTGTAAATGTACACAGAGACAGGGTAAGCAAAGTACCAAAAAGAATCGCCTTCCATTTTTTCATATGATCTTCTCCTTTTTCTAAAAAATTCTGTATTCCTAATATGGCACTTTTTCCGCTATCCTATTCTGGGAAAAATTTCAAAAACCGCAATTTCATCAAAAAAAGACGGGGTCCGATCTTACACGAACCCCGTCTGTATTACCTGTAATTTTATTCTGTTGCGGCTCAATCTGTCAGGATCAGCCGATCACGTCACTCATATCATAACGTCCTGCCGGTTTGCCTGCAAGGAATTTGGCTGCTTCTACAGCACCTTTTCCAAAAATAGCCTTGGAATATGCAGTATGCTTGAACTCGATCACTTCGTCCTGACCTGCAAAAATTATCTCATGCTCACCTACGATAGTTCCGCCGCGAACTGCGGAGATACCGATCTCCTTATCATCGCGTTTTTCACGTTTCTGGCTGCGGTCATATACATAATGATACTGATTATCCATAGCTTCATTAATGCTGTCTGCCAGCGCAAGTGCAGTACCACTTGGTGCGTCTAATTTCAGGCGGTGATGCTTCTCTACGATCTCCATATCAAAGCCTGCAGCTGCAAGAACCTTAGCTGCGTCCTGAACCAGCTTCAGAAGTGTGTTGATGCCAAGAGACATGTTTGCGGATTTCAGCACTGCTACCTTTCGGGATGTTTCTTCCACTTTTGCAAGCTGCTCCTGGCTTAAGCCGGTACTGCACAGAACAACCGGGATCTGGCGTGCCGCGCTGTACTCAAGAAGCTTGTCTGTTGCCTTTGCGGAAGAAAAATCAATGATTGCATCTGCCTCTACCTGACATGCGTCAATATCGGTAAATACCGGATAGCTGTTTTTTCCCTGATCTGCAATATCAATACCTGCTACGATCTCAGCATCCGGATCTTTCTCCACAATGCCGCTGATGACCTGGCCCATATGTCCGTTGCAGCCGTGCATGATGATTTTTACCATAGTATATTCTCCTTTACCTTTCGCTTACAGTCAGATCACTTAGCAAGCTTAAGGCCGAATTTCTCGATCTCTTTTGCAAGAGCTGCCTTTGTGTCCTCTTCCATCTCGCAGAGCGGCATACGAAGCGGCCCTACGTTCATTCCCATAAGGTTCATAGCTGTCTTAACAGGAATCGGATTTACCTCGCTGAACAGCGCATTGATCAGCGGAAGAGCTTTCAGCTGATCCTCTGTTGCTCCCTTGGTGTCGCCGTCGAAATATTTCATGACCATGTCATGTGTAAACTTCGGTGCAACGTTGGAAAGTACGGAAATAACTCCAAGTCCGCCAAGAGAAAGAATCGGAAGTACTTGATCATCATTTCCGGAGTAAAGCTCAAGCTGTCCGTCTGCCAGAGACATCATCTTGGCGATCTGGGAAAGATCTCCTGTTGCTTCCTTGATTCCGACAATGTTCTTTACATTCTTTGCAAGGTAAGCTGCTGTAGCCGGCTGGATGTTGCAGCCTGTACGGCTCGGTACGTTGTACATGATGAGCGGAGTTTCCGGAACTGCATTGGCAATTGCTGTGTAATGAGCGATAAGACCCTTCTGTGTAGCCTTGTTATAGTAAGGTGTTACAATAAGAAGAGCGTCTGCGCCATAGGAAGCTGCTTCCTTGGACATCATGATCGCTGTCTCTGTACAATTGGAACCTGTTCCTGCGATAACAGGCACACGTTTGTTAACTTTATCAATTGTGAACTTAATTGTCTGAAGATGCTCTCCGTGTGTCAGAGTAGAAGATTCTCCTGTTGTTCCACAGATAACGATGGCGTCTGTGCTGTTCGCGATCTGATCCTCAAGGATTTCCTCAAGTTTCTCAAAATTCACCTTACCGTCTTCATGCATAGGTGTTACGATTGCAACGCCTGTTCCTTTAAAAATTGCCATTTGTCTTCCTCCTTCTTTCTTCTGTGAAATATTGCTTATTCCCGTTCCTGGTCAGTCAGCTCTGTTGTTATCGTGGTAATACTATCCACATAGGGCTTCAAAGCATCCGGAAGCCAGCGTCCGGTCATAATTATATGCATACTTTCATCCTTCTGCTTAAGCATATCGATGATCGTCTCAACTGGAGCGATTCCTTTATCCATAAGCCCGAGGATCTCATCCAGCAGCAGAAAATCACACTCTCTGGTAGCAATTACCTTCCGTGCGAAATTAAGGCCATTGAGAATATTGGTTCTCTCTTCTGCCTTTTCCTGCTCACTTAGGTCATTATAGCAGGTGTCCATTTTTTCGAAACGGAAAATCTTGAAATCAAAATTATCCAGTTCCTCAAGGAAATCCAGTTCTCTGCGTTCCCTGCCCTTGAGGAACTGTATGATGATCACACTTTTTCCCTGTGTAGCAAAGCGCAGCCCCCGGCCTACAGCCAGAGTTGTCTTTCCTTTCCCGTTCCCGCAATAAACCTCTGTTATTTCTCTTTCCATGATTTTTCCTCTTACTGTTAGTGAAACCGGTAATTCCCCATTTTTCTGATTTTTTTAATATTACCGCAGATTGGCTGGAAATGCAAGTGTTACCTTAATGTTCTCACCACTATTCCAAAATATATCCAATGTTACTCAACATATTCCAATTTACTCACCGAAACTTCATAGGCAATCCTTTTTTCTGTTTCGTTTTCACTAATCCGTTTCATGTACTCCCTGCTCTGGATCCTGCCCCAGATCAGTACATGCCCGCCTACTTCAAAAGCAGAAGCATATCTGGCATTTCTTCCCCAGCATATACATGGTATGTAATCGGATTTTCCGTAAGGTCGATTAACTGCCATCAGAAGATCTGCGATCTCTCTTCCCAACGGTGTTTTTCTGTATACAGGCGGTTTACAGATATATCCGTCCAAAAAGATCTGATTGACCGGCACAGTTTCTTCTTCCTCCCCCACAAACTTCACTTCCCGGGCAAAGACTGAAAGCACAAGCCGGTTTCTCTTTTCTTCATGACGGTTATAGGATCGGAACTGTCCGTGGATCTCGATATATTCTCCCACATAATCCTGTGTGATATCGATCAGCCGCTCAGACACCATCACCGGGATCCTGTCCTCCGAATCGCTGAGACGTTTTACCAGGATATCCATCATGTAAAATCCTTCTCCAAAGACCTGATGGCTGAAAGTAAACCCCGTAGCGATCCGTCCCATAACGGATACCTGATTGTTTTCAATAATTTTATCTGCCATAATAAGTAGCTCTCCTTCCTCTTCGTGTATTTCGTCTATATCAATCTATGTGTATTTGCGGTATAATATGCCTGAAAAATGAAAAACCAAAAATATTTTTTTATGTCTTGTAATCTCACAAAAATGTGATAGACTATAAATTTGGACATCATTTTTAACAAAAAAGATTACTTATATATGGAAAGAAAGGATTTGGATTATATGAAGACCAAGCGTGAAGATGTTCGTAACGTGGCCATTATCGCCCATGTCGATCACGGTAAAACAACACTTGTTGACGAGCTTTTGAAACAGAGCGGTGTTTTCCGTGAGAACCAGGAAGTCCAGGAACGTGTCATGGATTCCAACGATATTGAGCGTGAGCGCGGCATTACGATTCTCTCCAAAAACACCGCAGTTCATTATAAGGATGTAAAAATCAATATCATCGATACTCCAGGTCATGCGGACTTCGGCGGCGAGGTAGAGCGTGTGCTGAAGATGGTAGACGGCGTTATTCTTCTTGTGGACGCCTTCGAGGGTGCCATGCCTCAGACTAAATTTGTACTTCGTAAAGCTCTCGAACTGAACCTGCATGTTATTGTCTGCATCAATAAGATCGACCGTCCGGAAGCACGTCCGGAGGAGGTTGTCGACGAGGTTCTGGAGCTTCTCATGGATCTGGACGCATCTGACGAACAGCTGGACTGCCCGTTCCTGTATGCCTCCGCAAAGGCCGGCTACGCAGTTCGTAACCTCGATGATAAGCCTGAGAATATGGCTCCTCTTTTTGAGACTATCCTTGATGCGATTCCTGCTCCGGAGGGAGATCCGGACGGAGATACACAGGTTCTTATCAGCACCATCGACTACAATGAGTATGTAGGCCGTATCGGTGTCGGTAAGGTTGAGCGCGGAACCATTTCCGTGAACCAGGAGCTGATGCTTCTGAACCATCATGACCCTGACAAACACGAGCGTGTAAAGATCAGCAAACTCTACGAATTTGACGGACTGAACAAAGTTGAAGTTAAGAGCGCTACCATCGGAGCTATTGTTGCAATCTCCGGTATCGCGGATATCCACATTGGAGATACCCTCTGTGCAGGAGACAACCCGGAGTCCATTCCGTTCCAGAAGATTTCCGAGCCAACAATCTCCATGAACTTCCTTGTAAACGACAGTCCTCTTGCAGGACAGGAAGGTAAATACATCACTTCCCGTCACCTTCGTGACCGTCTCTACCGTGAGCTGAACACAGACGTCAGCCTTCGTGTAGAAGACACCGATACAACCGAGTGCTTCAAGGTTTCCGGCCGTGGTGAGCTTCACCTCTCCGTTCTTATTGAGAACATGCGCCGTGAGGGATACGAGTTTGCAGTCAGCAAACCGGAGGTTCTCTATCACACAGACGAGCGTGGACGTAAACTGGAGCCGATCGAAATCGCATACGTTGACGTTCCGGAAGAATTTTCCGGTACTATCATCCAGAAACTCAGCGAGCGTAAAGGTGAGCTTCAGGGTATGAGCACAGCAAGCGACGGAACTGTACGTCTTGAGTTCTCCATCCCCTCCCGTGGACTGATCGGATTCCGTAACGAATTCCTTACCTCCACCAAGGGTACCGGTATCCTGAACACCATGTTTGACGGATACGCACCATACAAGGGAGACTTCCCGTACCGTAAACAGGGTTCCCTCATCGCTTTCGAGGCAGGCGAGACTGTAACTTACGGTCTTTTCTCCGCTCAGGAGCGTGGTACTCTCTTCGTCGGACCTGGCGAGAAGGTTTACAGCGGTATGGTCATCGGACAGAACGGAAAGGCCGAGGATATCGAACTGAATGTCTGCAAGACCAAGCACCTTACCAACACCCGTTCCTCTTCCGCTGACGATGCACTGAAGCTTGTTCCGCCAAAGATCTTAAGTCTTGAGCAGGCCATTGAGTTCATCGACCAGGATGAGCTTCTTGAGGTAACACCGACAAGCCTTCGTATCCGTAAACGTATTCTGGACTCCAGAGACAGAAAACGTGCCGCATTCCGCAAGAGCTGATCGAACCTGGCTATCATTTACTGTTGAGCAGAAACCTTTTACAGTAATTCGGCGCAAAGCCGCATAGTGAATGCGGATGCTTTTATCCGCCTGACCTATATTTATATAAACTGCCATATGGGAAGCATTTCCTGTATGGCAGTTTTTTTTCTGCATTTCTGAAAAAAATCCCGATAATTTCCGCCTAATTATTCTGGAAATTTAAATAATTTCAAGTTTTTTGGTTTCTTATGTTATCACGCTTTACTTTGCCACAATATTTTTGTGAATTTTTTATCAAAATCATTCCGTATTTTTGTGAATTATTTATCAAATTCTCTATTGACGTCTGAAATCAGTTAAATTATAATGTGCGCATGATCGTTTGACAAAAGTTTAACGTTAATGTTTTAACTACGTGTTGCGTTTTATCTTTTGCCGCCCTTCATATGTGTGCATGTTTTTTGTCAGTGCTGACAATTTTTTAACATGTTTTTTGTGCACAGTGCTGAATTTCAAAAATTTTTTTTAAGATTTTTCCAATAATTCAGCGTTCTGCAAAGTAAAATTTACAGTATTTTCCCCGAATTTTCTGTTCGTCATTTTGCACATAGCGACAAAATTCAGAATTTGCGTTTTTTTCAGAATTTTGATACTATATCAGTATCGAAACTAAAAATTCAATCAGATTGAATCAACAACGAAACGCAGCACGGGGACTTACAAAAACTCTGCAGCATCTGCCGGCGAAAAAAGGATAAGCCCGCAGGACCACAGACCATTATCATATGAAAACAGGAGGATTCCACATGGCAAAGAAAGAAACTATCCCTACCATCATCGACACTCCAGAAGCCCTGACCGCGAAAATGGCTGCAATGAAAGAGGCACAGAAGATCTTTGCTACCTACACACAGGAGCAGGTCGACAAGATCTTTAAGGCAGCTGCTACTGCTGCTGACAAGATGCGTATCCCACTTGCCAAAATGGCTGTTGAGGAAACAGGCATGGGTATCATGGAAGACAAGGTTATCAAGAACCATTACGCAGCAGAGTATGTTTACAATGCATATAAGAACACTCAGACATGTGGTGTTGTAGAAGAAGACAAGGCATACGGACTCAAGAAGATCCTGGAACCTGTAGGACTGATCGCTGCAGTTATCCCTACAACCAACCCGACCTCCACAGCAATCTATAAATCTCTTATTTCCCTGAAAACCCGTAATGCGATCATCATCAGCCCGCATCCGCGTGCTAAGAAATCCACTATTGAAGCTGCAAAAGTTGTTCTGGAAGCAGCTGTTGCCGCAGGTGCGCCGGAAGGAATCATCGGATGGATTGATATCCCAAGCCTTGACCTTACCAACATGGTAATGCAGAACGCAGATATCATCCTTGCCACCGGTGGTCCCGGAATGGTCAAAGCAGCTTACTCCTCTGGTAAACCGGCTGTTGGTGTAGGACCCGGAAATACACCTGCCATTATTGATGACAGCGCAGATATCCGTCTTGCAGTTAACTCCATCATCCACTCCAAGACCTTTGACAATGGTATGATCTGTGCTTCCGAGCAGTCCGTAACTGTTCTGGAGAGCATTTATAAAGAAGTGAAGGAAGAGTTCCTTTACAGAGGATGCTACTTCCTTAAAAAAGACGAGATCGAAAAGGTCAGAAAGACCATCCTTATCAACGGTGCACTGAATGCCAAGATCGTAGGACAGAAGGCTGCTACTATCGCTGAAATGGCAGGCGTTACTGTACCGGCTGAGACCAAGATCCTGATCGGTGAGGTTGAGTCCGTTGATATCAGCGAAGAATTCGCACACGAGAAGCTTTCCCCTGTACTTGCCATGTACAAGGCCAAGAATTTTGACGATGCTGTTGCAAAGGCTGCGCAGCTCGTTGCAGACGGCGGCTATGGTCATACCTCTTCCCTCTACATCAACGTAAATGAAACAGAGAAGATGGATAAATTCGAAGCAGCTATGAAAACCTGCCGTATCCTTATCAATACACCTTCTTCCCAGGGTGGTATCGGTGACCTTTATAACTTCAAGCTTGCTCCATCCCTTACTCTTGGCTGCGGTTCCTGGGGCGGTAACTCCGTATCCGAGAACGTTGGTGTCAAACACCTTCTCAATACCAAGACTGTTGCTGAAAGGAGAGAGAATATGCTCTGGATGAGAACACCGGAAAAGGTTTACTTTAAGAAGGGCTGTATGCCGGTTGCTCTTGATGAGCTCGGTACTGTTATGGGCAAGAAACGCTGCTTCATCGTAACAGACTCCTTCCTCTACAAGAATGGCTACACCAAACCGATTGAAGATAAACTGGATCAGATGGGCATCGTTCATACATGCTTCTCTGATGTAGCTCCTGACCCGTCTCTCGCTTCCGCCAAAGCCGGTGCCAAGGCTATGACCGCCTTTGAGCCAGACTGCATCATCGCTCTTGGCGGCGGTTCCGCAATGGATGCCGGCAAGGTTATGTGGATGCTTTATGAGAATCCGGACGCTGACTTCTCCGATATGTCCATGGACTTCATGGATATCCGTAAGAGAGTTTATACCTTCCCGAAGATGGGTAAAAAAGCTTACTTCGTAGCGATTCCAACCTCTTCCGGTACAGGCTCCGAGGTTACTCCTTTCGCCATCATCACAGATCAGGATACCGGCGTTAAATGGCCACTGGCTGATTACGAGCTTCTCCCGGATATGGCGATCGTAGATACCAATAACATGATGAGCGCACCGAAGGGACTTACCCGTGCTTCCGGTATCGATGTTATGACACATGCCATTGAGGCTTATGTTTCCATGATGGCTTCCGATTACACCGATGGTCTTGCACTGAAAGCGATCAAGCTTGTATTTGAGTATCTGCCGCGTGCATATAAAGATGGCAATGACGTAGAGGCCAGAGATCATATGGCTAACGCTTCCTGCATGGCAGGTCTTGCATTCGCCAATGCATTCCTCGGCGTTAACCACTCTCTCGCTCACAAGCTCGGTGCTTTCCACCACCTGCCACACGGTATCGCAAACGCAGTTGTTCTTCTGGATGTTATGCGTTACAACAGTGCTGAGGTTCCGACTAAGATGGGTACTTTCCCACAGTATCAGTATCCGAAGACACTTGCACGCTACGCTGAGATCGGACGTTCTGTAGGTCTTACAGGCAAGAACGATGCAGAAGTATTCGAAAAGCTTCTTGCTAAACTGGATGAGCTTATGAGAACTATCGAGATCCTGCCGACGATCCGTGATTACGGCGTAGATGAGAAGCATTTCCTGGAAACTCTGGATGAGATGTCCGAGCAGGCTTTCAATGACCAGTGTACCGGTGCCAACCCGAGATATCCGCTTGTATCCGAGCTGAAAGATATCTATCTGAAAGCTTATTACGGAGAAATGCCAAATAAAGAAAAGAAAAAAGCCAAATAAATGTGGAACATCCTTTTAACGAAACACAGTCGGGAGTCTATTCACTCCCGACTACGTTTCATTTGCTTATTCCCTCTTGCAAAAGATCCCCGATACAGGGCTGCATGAACAGACTGTACCGGGGATCTTTTATTCAACTGCTTTGTAATGATCGTTTATTTCAAGCCATACTCTGCTGCAAGTTTTTTAAATTCAGGAAGAGAATTCACAATTGTCTCATAGGATACACAATATGCAAGTCTCACATAACCGGGGCATGCGAAGGAGCTTCCCGGTACCATAAGGATGTTATATTTCTTACCGGCTTCACAGAAGGCTTTTTCGTCTTCAACCGGAGATTTTACAAAGAGATAGAAGGCACCCTGTGGTTTGATGCACTCAAATCCGCAGTCTTTCAGGCCATTATAAAGTGCCTGCCGATTTTTATCATAAGCTGCAAGATCAGTCTTGGCGTCTACACATTTTGCAACTACCTTCTGGATCAGGGACGGTGCATTTACACAGCCAAGTGTACGGTTTGCAATGGTTGCTGCAGAGATCAGCTCTTCGCTTCCGTCTGCCTCATCAGGGATCACCAGATATCCGATACGTTCACCCGGAAGGGAAAGAGATTTGCTGTAGGAATAGCCCACAACAGTATTGTTATAATATTTCGTCAGGTATGGGACCTCCACGCCATCATAAGCCAGCTCACGGTATGGCTCATCGGAGATCAGGTAGATCACGGTTCCGAACTCTTTCTGTTTTGCTTCCAGGATTGCGGAAAGTTTCTTGATCGTTTCTTCTGAATATACAACTCCGGTAGGATTGTGCGGGGTATTTACGATAACTGCTCTTGTCTTCGGTGTGATCTTCTGTTCAAACTCAGCGAGATTTGGCTGGAAGGTTGTGGTATCCGGAGAGATTTCCACAAGGACACCATCATAATTGCGGACATATGCACCGTATTCCAGAAAATAGGGTGCAAAAACGATCACCTCTTCTCCGGGATTCAGGATTGTTTTCAGGATCACATTCAGTCCGCTTGCAGCGCCGACGGTCATGATCAGATTCTTTGCGGAAAATTTCGTATCGAAACGTCTGTTGAGGGATTCTGCGATGGTCTGGCGTACATCCTCAAAGCCTGCGTTGCTCATATATCCGTGAAGAACTGTCGGATCCGTAGTGTTTACAAGCTCGATAATTGCTTCGCGGACGCTGTCCGGTGCCGGTACACTTGGATTTCCGAGACTGAAATCAAAAACCTTGTCTGCGCCATATTTCGCACGGAGGCGGTTTCCTTCCTCAAACATCATACGGATGGCGGAATTATTTTTTACGTAGGGTTTCATTTTTTCTGATATCATTTTGTGCTCTCTCCTTTTATCCGATTTTACAGGGTTTCATATCATTATTTCTACCATAGTCAGAATCTGTTGTACTGTCTACAATTTTACCCCGTCCTGCTTCAGCGTGTCAATACTTTGTCCAGGTAAAGTGCTTCATATTTCCTATGGACAATGCTAGTGTACCTGTTTGTCTTCCGGTTTCGTTCGCACGATCCATACTGACAACATGCTTCCCACCAGCGCGATCACGAATCCGGTCAGAACATCTGTCGGATAATGGACACCAAGATACAGTCTGGAAAATGCCACCAGTGCTGCCAGAACTACTGCCGGGATTCCGAATTTCTTCGGAAGCATACGGAGCATTACCAGAGCAACGGCAAAGGATGCTGTGGTGTGACCTGACGGAAAAGAGAAATCCTTCGGTTTGGTGATCATAGGGATGAGAGCTTCGATTTCCGCAAAAGGCCTTGGTCTTGCCACTATATTTTTGAGAAGCAGGTTGGTAACGATCGCCCCGAAGATCAGGGATAAGGCTGCCGCATAGCCTGTTTTTCTTGTCTTTGGAACAGCAAGAAGAACAACTGCACAGAGGATCCAGAACCATCCTCCGTTTCCCAGAAATGTAACAGATTTCATAAATGGTGTCAGCATATCCGTTCTTAAATATCGCTGGATCAGGAGAAGGATTTCTCCGTCCAGCTGTTGTATTGACTGTAAAATATTCATATACCTCTTACTGATCAGACGCTACCGCAATCTGCTTTGCCAGCTGTTCATAGCCATGCAGCTGCCCGGCAGTTTACCTGGTCAGATCAGCTTTCTCCTCTTTCTTTATTTTTCAGCAGACAGAGCAGCTTTCTTTTATATTTCTGCATCTGCAGCTGTCTGATTTACTTATTATCTATTATACTGTATTTTTCTTGATTTTCTAATAACAAAAGCTAAATATTTTATAAATAAAACGCCCCTGCACTGCCGAAATTTCACACAGTACAGGGACATCTCCTTTCCGTTACTTAAAACTTTCTATATAAACTTTTCTTTTTCTTTCAGGATGGCTGCGCTTTACGCTCCGCGCTCTGCCTCCCGCTCCTTATAATGATGTGCCTCCTCCAGCATCATATCTTTCACCTTCATCAGTCGGATCTGGGTACTTCTCTCGTTCTCATCCAGCTTCATGGTGATGTATTTGATGTTTGCCTGTGCTTCCGGTATGATGACATGCTCCAGGGCATTTACACGACGCCTTGTTTTTTCGATCTCGGAAGCCATAAGCTGACAGGCCTTTTCCACTTCTGCCAGACGAAGCATATCCAGCAGGATGTCTGCCAGGGATTTTACCGCTCCGTCCAGATCACTGGATGTAAAAGCAAAGCCATAGGAATAAATATCGTTGGCATCCGGTGTTCTTGTTTTGTATTCAAAAACAGGAATATCCACACTCATGACATTCTTTTTTCCGGTTTCCAGATAAACTTCCTGCTTGGGAGCCATCAGTGCCGTATTCAGCGTCTCCTCCGACATTCCTGCTTTTGCAATGACAAAATTGGTGTTGGCGCTTCGGATACCGGCTTCTACTTTTTTTCGCAGCTCCATATTCTCCCGTACCAGATCCAGGAACTGTCTCATCAGCTCGTCCCGCTTATCCTTCAGAAGCTTATGGCCACGTACTGCAGTCACCAGCTTCTTTTTCTGCTTCGTAAGCTCCATACGGGTAGGATTCACCTGTGTTGATGCCACAAATCATCCCCCCTTTATACTTTTCCGTAATACTGATCAAGGAATTTGTCATCGATACGTTTCAGCTCGCTTCTCGGAAGAATGGAAAGCAGCTTCCAGCCGATGGCCAGTGTTTCCTCAATATCACGGTTAGCCTGATAGCCCTGGGAAACATATTCCTTCTCGAAAGCATCCGCAAATTTTGCATAGATCAGGTCAATGTCGGAGAGAGCTGCCTCACCAAGAATAGTCATCAGCTCTTTGGCCTCTTTACCACGGGCATATGCGGCAAACAGCTGGTTCATGGTGTTGGCATGGTCTGCTCTTGTCTTGCCTTCACCGATACCCTTATCCTTCAGTCGTGACAGAGACGGAAGAACATCGATGGGCGGTGTGATTCCCTTACGGTAAAGCTCACGGCTCAGGATGATCTGTCCCTCTGTGATGTAACCGGTAAGGTCCGGGATCGGATGGGTCTTATCATCCTCAGGCATAGTCAGGATCGGAACCATGGTGATACTTCCTGATTTTCCTTTCTGACGGCCTGCACGCTCATAAAGAGAAGCAAGATCTGTGTACATATATCCGGGATATCCACGACGTCCCGGAACCTCCTTACGAGCCGCGGAAACCTCACGGAGAGCATCCGCATAGTTTGTAATATCTGTAAGGATTACCAATACGTGCATGTCTTTTTCGAAGGCAAGATATTCAGCCGCTGTCAGTGCCATTCGCGGAGTAGCGATACGCTCAACAGCCGGGTCATTTGCCAGGTTCACAAACAGAACAGTACGATCTATAGCTCCGGTTTCCTTAAAGCTCTCTACAAAGAAGTTTGACTCCTCGAAAGTGATACCCATGGCTGCAAATACAACGGCAAACTGCTCATCTTTTCCGCGAACCTTCGCCTGTCTTGCGATCTGTGCCGCAAGCTGTGCATGGGGAAGACCGGATGCGGAGAAGATCGGAAGCTTCTGGCCGCGTACCAGGGTGTTCAGGCCGTCAATCGCAGATACACCCGTCTGGATAAACTCCTCCGGATAGCTTCTGGCCGCCGGATTCATGGGAAGTCCGTTGATATCTCTTCTTTCCTCCGGAAGGATCTCCGGGCCGTCATCAATGGGACGTCCCAGTCCGTCAAAAACACGACCCAGCATATCGCCGGATACACCAAGCTCCATGCTCCGTCCCAGGAAACGTACCTTGCTGTTGGAAAGATTGATACCTGTAGAGCTCTCAAACAGCTGCACCAGAGCATTGCTTCCGTCGATCTCCAGAACACGGCATCTTCTTGTTTCGCCATCGGCAAGCTCGATCTCACCAAGCTCGTCAAATGCTACATCTTCAACGCCCCGTACCAGCATCAAAGGGCCGGCAACTTCCTGTATGGTCCTATATTCTTTTGGCATTTTACAGGCCCTCCTTTCCCAGAAGTTCTGCAGTCTCTGCTGCCAGCTGGCGGGTTACCTTCTCATATTCTGCTGCCAGCTGATCTTCTTTTGTATATTTATAACGGCCGATCTGCTCACGTACCGGAAGCTTTACGATATCATTGATATCTGCGCCCTGTTTCAGCGCATCCAGACCCGCATCATAAAATGCAAGTACCAGACGCATCATATTGTGCTGTTTTTCCAGAGATGTGTAGGTATCGATCTCGTGGAAAGAGTTCTGGTGGAGGAAATCCTCTCGGATGGAACGGGCTGCTTCCATTTTCAGGCGGTCACCCGGTGAAAGCGCATCCATACCTACCATCTTTACGATTTCTTCCAGCTCTGCCTCTTCCTGAAGAAGGGTCATCATTCTCTGACGGAGCTTCATCCAGTCATTCGCTACATTTTCGTCAAACCATCCGCCAACGCTGTCCAGATACAGAGAATAGCTGGTCAGCCAGTTGATCGCCGGGAAATGACGTTTGTATGCAAGGTTTGCGTCCAGTCCCCAGAATACCTTTACGATTCGAAGTGTCGCCTGGGAAACCGGCTCGGAGATATCACCACCTGGAGGAGATACGGCGCCGATTGCTGTCAGGGCACCCTCTCTTCCGTCTTTTCCACTGCAGATCACATGTCCGGCACGCTCATAGAACTGTGCAAGACGGGAACCAAGATATGCAGGATAACCTTCCTCACCTGGCATCTCCTCCAGTCGTCCGGACATCTCACGGAGAGCCTCAGCCCATCTGGAAGTGGAATCTGCCATCAATGCTACGGAGTATCCCATATCACGGAAATACTCCGCAATGGTAATACCCGTATAAATAGAAGCCTCACGTGCCGCAACAGGCATGTCTGAGGTATTGGCGATCAGAACAGTACGCTCCATCAGGGATTGTCCTGTTTTCGGATCCTTCAGCTCCGGGAACTCGTTCAGAACGTCTGTCATCTCATTTCCACGCTCACCGCAGCCGATATAGACCACGATATCTGCCTCAGCCCATTTTGCAAGCTGATGCTGGATAACCGTCTTGCCGCTTCCGAACGGGCCGGGAACTGCTGCCACACCACCCTTGGCAATAGGGAACATGGTATCAATAACACGCTGTCCTGTTACCAGAGGTTTGGCTGGCGGAAGTTTCTTCTTATATGGACGGCCACGTCGTACCGGCCAGTGCTGCATCAGGGTCAGCTCTTTATCGCCGTCTGCTGTGGAAAGAACTGCAACGGTCTCATCCACGGTAAACTCGCCGGATTTAATTTCCTTCAGAGTACCTTTCATATTGGGAGGTACCATGATCTTCTGTGTAACAACGATAGTCTCCTGAACGGTTCCAAGAACATCGCCGCCCTCCAGCTGATCTCCCACCTTCGCAACTGGAATGAAATTCCATTTTTTATCCCGCTTCAGGGCAGGAACCTCAACGCCTCGTTTCAGGTTGTTGCTGCCTGCTACCTTCATGATGTCATCCAGCGGACGCTGGATTCCATCGTAAATGCTTGTAATAAGGCCAGGACCAAGCTCCACGGAAAGGGGCACCTCCATGGACTCTACCGGTTCTCCCGGACGAAGTCCTGAAGTCTCCTCATATACCTGTATGGAAGCCTCATCTTCATGCATCTCAATGATCTCACCGATCAGACGCTGGCTGCTTACACGAACCACGTCATACATATTTGCATCCCGCATACCCTTGGCAATTACCAGCGGTCCTGCCACCTTCTTAATGGTTCCTCTGCTCATCTGAACCAATCACCTGCTTTCTTGTCACTCATTACTGAAAAGAATATCGGAGCCAACTGCCGTCTCCACGGATTTCTTTACATTTTCGATACCTGCACCTGTATTTCCGGAAATTCCGGGAATCTGAATGATCGCAGGCATCAGCTCCTCACTGTATTTACTGATCTCTGCGGAAAGCTGGGCCGCCAGCTGTTCCGTAATATAAATAACCGCATATTCACCGGCTGCCAGACGGTTAAGCTTCTCTTTACCATCTGCAGGATCCTCCACCGGAAAAGTATCAAGGCCAAGAGCCGCAAACCCGTAAATGCTGTTATAATCACCTAAAACTGCGATCTTATACATACATTTCCCTTGCCCTTTCCCGGATAAACTCTTCCGGAAGGCCGCTGCGCTTTCCGGTGAGAATGATCCGCACCGTCTTGATCTCATTTTCACGGGCAAGCACATAGGCTACCAGCGGTCCCAGTGAAAATGAATTGTACAGCTGAGGGCGGATGGTCTCCATGATCTGGTTATCACACCATCTCTCAAAAGCGGAAGCTGATTCCGCCAGTGCCAGAGCTCCGTCCCCATATTTCGTTTCTGCCAGATAACCCATGATCTGATCCATTCCGCTTACTGCCGCGTGGATCAGTCTCTCCTTATCCAGTGTGTCACATTCTGCCATGGCTTTTTTCATAAAGTCCGAACTTTTTCCTGTTTTGCAGGCACGGACTGCGATCCGGATATCTGCTACCGCTACCGTGGATTCCGCATACTGCCGGACGATCTCTTCTTTTGACCGTTCTCCGGCTTTTTTTATGGCATCCAGTGCTGCCCTGTCTACGATAATATCCGCAAGCTGTCCGTCTCTTGTGTACAAAAAGGTCTCATAGGCTTCTCTTGCCGCTTCCCGCATATCCTCAGGAAAACGATCATATTCCTTATCCTTCAGGAATTTCACCATATCCTCTCCGTCAATGGAACAGTCGCTGAAAAAAATATTCGGCGCTGCCCCTTGCAGAATGCTTGCCTTCACAGCCGCTTTCAGGTTATGGAAAAGATCCTGATAGGAAAGAACAGAAAACACAGATCGGTCCGCTACCAGCGAATCCATGATCTCCCAGATCTTTTCTCTCTCCCGAGAAAGAATGGCATCCGCACCGGCTGCAGGATCACCATTTCCCCAGCCCTTCTCTGTAAGGATCTGAAGGCACTGCTGCTCATCCTGACATGCCAGAAGCTGCTCGATCGCTGCCTGATTCAGAAGTCCGGTCTCCAGAACACGTATCCGCGCCACCGCATAGGCATAATCTTCACCAAACATCATTCACGCCCTCCTTTTTGCGATGGTGTTTTACGCAAACAAAATCTTTCTTACCTGATCCAGAAGCTCATCCCGCTTCTCTGCGAACATGGCATCAATGGAACAGTTTTCCTCAATGCCGCCGTATATCAGGATAAAACCTCCGTCTATGTTTCGGGTTTCACCGGAAATTTCCAGCACACCACCCTTTTTCTGTGCCAGGCTCTTTATTTCCTCACGGAAACCTGCCGGCATACGTTCCAGATCCTTTTTTGAAAAACAGATCTCTCCTTCTCTTGGAAGAAGATATTTCTCAGCCATATTCTTAAGGATCCCAAAATATTTTTCTTCATCCAGATTCTTCACACGGTCACAGGCATCTGCGATCACATTTCCGATCAGCTCCTGCTTGGCTGCAAGAACTGCGGTACGCTTCTTCATATCTGCAGCGGAAGCTGTCCGCTCTTCATAGCTTTTCACCTTTGCCCTGGACTGTTCTTCTCTCTGCTGCCGGATCTTATCTGCCTTTTCTCCGGCTTCCCTGAGGATCTCTGCGGCTTTTTTCTCCGCATCACTGATCGTAACGGCTGCAGAAGCATCGGCCTCTTCAAGAATCTGGCTTACCATCTTCTCTAATCCTGTCATGCTCTGCCCTCCTGATGAATCAAACCTGAATTCCGCTGACTGCAAGAATGGAGATCAGAAGAGCCAGAATCGCATATGTCTCAACCATTGCAGGGAAAAGCATGGCTTTACCGAACTGCTCCGGCTTCTTGGCTACGATACCGATGGAAGCTACGGAAGTTTTTCCCTGATGGATCGCAGAAAGAAGACCTGCGATAGCGATCGGAAGACAAGCCACAAAGATCATAAGACCGGTTTCCAGGGAAATATCAGCAACACCGCCGCCCAGGATACCAACCTTGGAAAGTGCAAGGAATGCTACCAGCAGTCCGTAAATACCCTGCGTACCGGGAAGAAGCTGAAGAAGCAGAACCTTGGCAAATTTGTCCGGGTCTTCTGTTACAACGCCTGCTGCTGCACGGCCGGCTGTACCAACACCGATGGCGGAACCTATACCTGCAAGAGCTACGGAAATTGCTGCTCCCAATAATGCCCAAACGATACCACTCATAATATTAATCCTCCTTAATATCTACATATTTTGTATTTTCGCGGAAGGGGTGGAACTCTTTTCCTCCGCCCTCAAAGAATTTGCCGAAAAACTCTACATATTGTAATCGGCAGGTGTGCACGTATGCACCCAGAAGATTGATCAGAAGGTTAAAGATATGACCAATCACAAATACAAGAATAAATACGATCCATCCCAGAATACTGTCTCCCAGCATACTTCCCATCTGGTTCATAACCGATGCGATAACTCCGGTGGCAAGTCCCAGGGCCAGAAGTCTGGAATAGGAAAGGATATCACTGACCCATCCCGTGATATTATAAAGATCGTAGGCTCCAAGCGCCAGCCTCAGGAACGGATTCTTCTTATCTCTTCCTGACATGAAGAGAATTCCCACCGCACCGATGATCGCCATCCATTTTCCGACCTGTATCACTGCCGGTGAAAGGTTCAGATCCATCTGAGAAATAGAACGGAACATGCTGCTTGGGATAAAGATCAGGATCAGTCCCATAAGAAGCAGGAACCAGAGTACTACGTCACAGAAAAAGTCGAGATATTTTCTGTCACGTAACAGCATGTAGCCCTTAAGACCCATTCCCAGAAACATATGGATCAGGCCAAACAGCATGGAGAACACCAGAAGTCTCATTGGCTCATTTAACGGTGCAAACCATACCGGCTTCACCGTGACCGGCCTGTGCAGATATACCTTCGAAAATACATCGATAAAATCTCCGAAATATCCGCCAAACATCACGCCCCAGAACAAAGTGGACAATCCACAGTACATAAAAAGCCGGATGGATTTCTGCATTCCGCTCTCCATCCTAGGGAACTTCAGAAGTACTCCCAGACAGACTGCAAAGACGATCAGTCCATATGCTGCGTCTGACAGCATCAGTCCGAAAAGAAATACATAGCAGGCTGTCATGATCGTGGAAGGATCGATTTCTCCCTTTCCGGGAAGACCAAATGCTGCCAGAACTCCCTCTCCTGCTGCTCCGAATTTACCGTTCTGAAGGGCAACCGGAACATTTTCTCCCTCAGCATCTTCTGCTTCAAAAACAATATCGTACTTCTCCGTAAGCCGTTTCTCCATTGCAGGAACCTGTTTCTTCGGAAGATATCCTGTCACAAAAAAAGTGCTCTCCGACTGGCGGATCTGTCCTAATACCTCATATTTCTGTGCACGGATTCGGAAATAATCGGACAAAAGCTGAAGAGAGCTCTTCCTGTCGTGAAGAGCGCGTATCTGTTCCCGAATCTGTTCGGACTCTTCCTGAATGCGTACCACTTCATTCTTAAGGTTCTCCAGCTCCTGTGCCGGAACCTCTGATACCAGCTGTGCCGGTCTTGCAAATCCCTGCATCCGAAGCGCTTCTTCCAGTTCCTGTGCCTGTGCTTTCAGGCAGAGAACCACAAGGCTCAGCTTACCGGCATCATTTGAGATTTCCCGGATGTCAAAGGCTTCAAGCTGCGGTGCGTCCGCTGCCAGCTGACTGTATACCTGATCCAGAGTTATATTTCCATCAATACTTCCCACAAGTACCGCTGCTTTCGCTGTACCGCCGAAGTTCATCGGAATATCCAGCTTCAGCCATGGAGCAAGAGCTGCTTCCTGCTGCTCGATCTTAACTGCTGCCGCATTGTTCTCTGTAAGCTTCTTCCGGTATCCCTGGATTTCTCTAGCTGTTCTCAGGATCTCTTCCTGATCCCGGATAGCTTCTTCCTCCTGCTTCCTTCCGATCAGCGGTTTCCCTGCCAGGGATGCCAGCATGGATTGCTTTTCCTTCGAAAATTCATCCAGTATTTCGATTGCCTGATCACAAAGGGATGCGTTTTTCTCAAAGATCAGCCGGGCATTCATAGTATCCATCGTCTTAAGCTCCGGATCCAATTCCGCTGCATCGATCTCCAATACTCCAAGTGACTGCAGTTCTTCCAATATGGCCTTACGGTTCTTTTTCATTGCGCAGATACTGATTCGCTGCATCTGCAATACTGCCATTTTCGCACTCCCCCTCTCAGAACAAACTGTCCATTACTGTCTGGATCGCCTGCTCGTGCTTCGACTCCGCTTTCTTTTTCAAAGCTGCAAGCTCTTCCTCCGCCTGTCCAACGACAGTGTTCTCTGTACTGTGTGCACGTTCTTCGGCTGCTTTCATATCAGATGCCGCCTGTTCGCCGGCGGCTGTTTCCGCCTTTCTGATAATATTCTCTGCCTCTTTCTCAGCTTCGCTGATGATACTCTGTGCACGGACGGATGCATCCTTTATCTTCTGCTGTGCTTTTGCCTCCGCCTCTTTCACTGCCTTGATCGTTTCCTGGATCATCTGATCACCGCCTCTCTGCATATCCAAATTGTACCACAATCGCTTTTTTAAAACAATGTTTATTATGCAATTTAACGAGAAATTTATTTATATTGTGTCAAAAAATCGTCATATGTGTTATATTTTTGCCATTTTTTCGCACACTTTTTATTTGTTTATTCTATTCATATTTTTTATTTTTATTCAAAAAAGCCATCAGCCCGATGAAAATGTTTTTTACATCTTCATCAGACTGATGGCTTTCAATTATGAACAGACGGTGAATGCGAACTAACCTATTCACCCGACCTACAGTGGCTATCTGTTCTATTTGTTAATTGTACAGGTAATTTGCAATGTCTTCGCTTTTGATATTCTCAGCATCAATCCATATCGGATCAAGTAAAACCTTCTTATCAATCTTTGTTTCCTTCTTCGGTGCAGTAGACTGAATAGCCGCCCACATGGTCTGATATCCCATCGCATAAGGATTCTGTGAAAGCACTCCCAGTTCTTCCCCTTTCTGGATCGCTTCCTGCTGTTTGCTAGTTGCATCTACGCCTACCATAGCAACTTTATTTTCTCCTGTGTCCTTATTTACCTCCAGAAACATTTCAGAAACCTCGGCATTGGTGCAGAAAACACCATCCAATGCCGGATATTTATCCAGAACTTCCTTCATGGCTTCCTTCATATCATCAACCTGGTCAGAATATACGGTTTCCACCACTTTAATATCCGTATAATTTGCAATATTATCCAGAAATCCTTTTACACGCTCCTGCGCGCTCTGTGTTTTCTCCTGTGCGGAAAAAACAGCCACATTTCCCATTTTTCCAATGGCGCTACCAAGCTTATATGCTGCATATTTACCGATCTGTGTATTGTCTGTTCCACGGAAAGCTCTGACCAGCTTCGTATCACTGACATTGGAATCAAACGCGACCACCGGAATTCCGTTCTCTTTCGCTGCTTCCAGCTGTGCCTGACAGGAATCCATATCTCCGGCAGAAAGACACACTACAGATGGATTCTCAGCGATCACTGCATCAAGAGTATTGATCTGACTTTCTACGTCCTCTTCATCATCCGGACCCTCAAAGGTCATCGTAATCTGCTTGTCTTTTTTGAAACCATACGCTTCATTTACGTCCTTGACAGCAGCTTCCATTCCTTCTTTTACTTTATTCCAGAACTCGCCTTTTTTGCTTTTGCTGACAACAGCTATTCTGGCACCTTCTTCAATAGAAAGAGTGTCATCGATCTCAGGGATCAGCGGGCTTTTTTCTTCTTCCACTTCGGTTGCTTCAGGGGTTTCCTGGACATCTGCTACAATCGGTGCAACAAGCTTTTCTACTTCTTCTTTCTGACAGCCTGTCAGCAGGGTTGCCACAGCCAACAAGGCTGCTGACGCTACTGCAGCTCTTTTCATTGTAATCTCCTCTTCCTCGCTGGTTACTGTTCTTTATCGTCTGCCTTGTCCGTCCACAGTAACTTATACTTTACAAAAATCTTACATTTGGTTACTTGCTTTTTACATTATACACTTTTTCGTATTTCCGTCCAGAGTTTTTACACTTTTTTCACAAAATCCAGAAACGCGCTTCCCTGTGGCTCTGTTTCAAACTTCATCATTTTTCCTGTTCTGGGGTGTTTGAATTCCAGACAACTGGAACAAAGTCCCAGTGATGTACCTTTTTCTCCCGAAGGATTATATTTCCGGTCTCCAAGAAGGGGCAGTCCCTCATGAGAGAGCTGCACACGGATCTGATGATGCCGACCTGTTTCCAGCCTGATCTTAAGAAGTGTCCGGGATTTTCCGTTTATCTCCTGCTGATCCAGAACTTTATAGTGAAGGATCGCTTTTTTTGCTCCCGGTGTATTGGCAGACACCACCTGAGACATGTTGGCTTTTCCATTTTTTTTCAGATAGTCTGTAAGAGTCCCTTCTGAGCTCTTTGCTTTTCCCTCTGTTACTGCCAGGTAATATTTTCCGGCGCCTCCTGCCATCATCTGTTTACTCAAATTTCCTGCTGCTTCGGATGTTTTCGCAAATACAAGAATGCCTTCTACCGGCTGATCAAGGCGATGTACTACTCCCAGATATGGGATCTTTCCCGGTGTTTTTTGTGCCAGATAATTTTTCAGAGCACTTTCCATATCCATTGTTCCTATTTTTGCTGCCTGCACCGGCATTCCTGCTGTTTTTCTGCACACAAGGATCTCTTTGTCTTCATATAAAATATTTTCTTCAATCTGATAATTCCACATATTTTCTCATCTTACTTCCTTTCTCACAGAAGTATAACTGATGATGTTTTTGATGGCAACTGATAAATATAACTGTTCGGAAAAATCTCTGATCGAAAATTTTGCTCTCTGCTCGGATCATATTATTTTATCCAGGGCTTTTCGGAACGGTTATATACTTAATATATGCAATCTTATATACACAACGAGACGGTCATCACTTTTTTTACTTTTACAGTTTCCAAAAATGATGACCGTCTCAACACTCTTCGTTATTCAATTTTTCTTCCTCTTCGTTCTTTCGAATAAAGTTTTCTTGTTATACTTATTATACTTATCAATCGAAATCTTTGATTTTATATACTTTATAAAATAATTTCGATTCTCTTTATTCAATTTTGAAATTTTTCTTTTTCAGATTCTCTCTTCTTTTTTATTTCCTGCTCATAAACGACTGATATATGTAAGTATATCTTTTCGATTATTTAGAAAGTTTTATAGATCAGAAATCGTTTTTTACGATGTTTGATTTCCTGTTTATCTGAAGACTTTCGGTGGTTATACTTTTTCCTGTTCACTAAACAATTCTGGACTTAACTTCTTAAATTCAAAACCATTTGTCATCTCTGTACTTTGCGATCTGCTGATTCAAATCGACCTATTGGGATTTTCTCCTCTGCAGTTCTTTAAAGTATCCTGGAAAAAAGTTCCTGCCCGATTCTTCTGTTTTTAATATCCTCTCAGATATTCTTCTGATGCAAAGCTTCAATCCATATCCTAATGGTTCTGATATGCATTTCAAAGTATCGTTCTCATCTTCACGTTTGTTCTTGGAATCTCTTCTTTCCAACGAACCGGTGAGTTGAGGGTTTTACTCTTTCGGGAAATATTTCTTTACATATTTCCTGAAATCTTTGTATCAGGTGTGTGACAGTTGTTCAATATGAGTTACCGATTCTATATTACCTGAAATACTGATTTCCTTTTGTTTCTGATTTCTTAAAATATAAGTAAGATTTAAGAGGATCTTATTTATATTTCATAAAAGAAACTTCTGTTTTCTTAAGGTGTATCATATGTGATCTGTATCAGGTCTTTCTTGCAGGAAATCCGGTTCCTGTCACTCTCATATTGATGATGGTGTTTGTTTATGTTCCCACTGGAATCACCTTTTCCTTTCTTCATCCTTCATGTGCATCTATGCTATGAATTGAATGATTTTCTTTTTTGTTTTTCTCTTGTTGTTTTTGATGGTCTTATAATAACATCGTTGCGAGTATTTGTCAATACATTTTTGTGTTTTTATGCTATTATTTTTATTTATTTGTTTTATTATGTGTTTATATTTTATAATTTGTTTATGTTTTTTATTATTTTCTGTTAATTTATACTATTGTGAAGGTAGGGTATATGTCGCGAACGGACGGCCGGGAAGGACGGGCGGGGCGGGTGAGGCTTCGGAGGTCTAGTGCTTCTAAGGCTGCGGGGATTCTGCTAAAACCGCTGAAAAAATCCCAGAACTCGCTAACGCTCAAACAGCTGGGATTTTTCCAGCAACGCAGCCTCCCCGCGGCCTAAGAAGTACTACGACTCCTGCAGAGTCACCCGCCCCGCCCGTCCTTCCCGCCCTGACTTTCGAACATGGAAAGTTAGTTAGAAAAGTTTCTGTGTGACTGTATTGGCCCTGCAAACATTGCAATGTTTGTACTTTGCAATGTTTGCAGGGGATTGAGATAAACTTTATTCGAAAGAACGAAGAAGAAAAATTGAATAACGAAGAGTGTTGAGACGGTCATCATTTGTTGAGCTTTTCTTGATATTTTTACCGGGGCTGGGATTTGTCTCTGGGAATGTCAGCGTGAGGTGTCCTGTGGGGAGCAGGGGCTTCGGAGTGAGCCTTTGGTCATACTTGGCGGCTGAGGTGACCTGTGGAAAGGTATTCTGCGGATACAGGCCGCAGAATAAGGCCCATCTGTCTGAGCCAGGTACGCATCAGCGTACATGGCGAGTTATGGGCCGGCCTTTTCACAGGTTGCCTCAGACGCTTAGTATGACCAGGCGAAACGACAGCCTCTGCTCCCCACAGGACACCTCACGCGTCCGCATCATCCACATCCCATAAATAAGTATCCATAACCTTAAAAGTAAAAAAGCAGACCGGCAACCTCGATTAAAACGGTCACCAGTCTGCAAAACAACACGGAAATTCTTAAATTACTATATTCCGCTCTGCAGCATATTCATGAACACAGCTTGAACGCCTTCACGCTCTATATGTGTTCAATCCCTGCATCTATTTACGATTATAATTGATCAGACAACCCTTAAGGATGATCTCTCTCTCATCATCTGTCAGCTCACCCAGAGTTACATCGAACTCCTTCAAAGAATCACCTTCAACAGTATATCCCTTGATCACGTCTGCTTTTTCCTCAACCGCCTTGCGGATTCCCGGGAAGAACAGATAATCACCGTTCTTGAACGGAAGATCTCCGGACGGGATCAGGAATGGAAGCATACCCCAGTTGATCAGATTGGAACGATACCTCTTGGTTGCATACTCATTGGCAATGTTTGCCCAGCCGCCAAGTACCTTCTGGCAGGATGCAGCCTGCTCTCTTGCGGAACCATCGCCAGGTTTCACTGCAAAGATGGTGCTTCCTACGCCAAGGTTTGTCTTATCAACATCCGGATAAGTCTTGTTGATGGTTTTAATAACCGGTTTCAGTTCCGGAACAGCCTCTGCCGGGCAGTTACCTGCCTGGATTGCCTTCTGTGCTGCCTGGATCTCTTTTGCACGGCCAACATAAGCCGGATCCTTTCTGGACAGTGTGAACTCTGCAAGTCCAAGCGGATTGGAACGGTAGGAGGATGTCTCACCGGACGGGATCAGCTCGTCAGTGGTAGTAACCGGATCGTGGATCTCGGAAACAACCTTCAGGATCAGGTTGTCTGCAAGTGCAGCCATCTCCGGCCAGTCTTTGATATTCGGTCCAAACTGGATCTCTACGCTTGGATCTGCCACGCCCTTGCTGTCAAATACACGGTTCTCGTAGATAGACTTATCGAAGTAGTATTTATGCTCGGAATAGCTTCCGTCAAACTCCTCTGCTGAGGTAAGGAATCCCTTGTTTGCTGCTGTAGCTGCAATGGAACGTGCATCCATAAGTGCAACCGAAGAGATCTGACCGTTCTGGATCTTGGAGCCTTCACGGTTCGGGAAGTTTCTGGTTGTATGACGGATACTGAATGCATTGTTTGCAGGTGTATCTCCGGCGCCGAAGCACGGTCCGCAGAATGCAGTTTTCACAACTGCGCCTGTTCCGATCAGTTCTGCAAGAACACCATTCTTAGCCAGTTCCATGTAGATTGGAGTACTTGCCGGGTATACACTTAAGGTGAAGGCATCATGGCCGATATTTTTGCCCTTGAGGATATCTGCTGCAGCGCAGATATTCTCGAATCCACCGCCTGCACAGCCGGCGATGATTCCCTGCTCAACATAAAGCTTGCCATCAACTACCTTGTCTCTCAATGTAAACGGAATCTTTCCGTCAAGGCTTACCTGTGCTCTCTTCTCCACATCTGCAAGGATATCGTCAAGGTTTGCCTTCAGCTCATCGATGGTGTAGGTGTTACTTGGGTGGAACGGCATTGCGATCATTGGTTTGATCTCACTGAGGTCGATCTCTACACAGCCATCATAGTATGCAACGTTGCCCGGTTTCAGTTCTTTGTAATCCTCCGGTCTTCCGTGGATCGCATAGAATTCCTCGATCTTCGCATCTGTCTGCCAGATGGAGGAAAGACATGTGGTTTCTGTTGTCATAACATCAACACCGATACGGAAATCTGCGCTTAAGCTGGCAACGCCTGGTCCAACGAACTCCATAACCTTATTCTTCACATAGCCGTTGGCAAAAACCTCGCCGATGATGGCAAGCGCAACATCCTGCGGTCCTACACCCGGACGTGGAGCACCTTTCAGATAAATAGCAACTACTCCTGGCATATTAATATCGTATGTCTGGCAGAGAAGCTGTTTTACAAGCTCCGGTCCGCCCTCTCCCATAGCCATGGTTCCAAGTGCTCCGTATCTTGTATGACTGTCGGAACCGAGGATCATCTTTCCGCCGCCTGCAAGCATTTCTCTTGCAAACTGATGGATAACTGCCTGATGAGGCGGTACATAAACTCCGCCGTACTTTTTGGCACAGGTGAGACCAAACATGTGGTCATCTTCATTGATGGTTCCGCCTACTGCACAGAGGGAGTTATGGCAGTTGGTCAGTACATATGGTACCGGGAACTTCTCAAGTCCTGAAGCTCTTGCAGTCTGGATGATTCCCACAAATGTGATATCATGGGAAGTCAGTTTATCGAATTTGATCTGAAGTTTCTCCATGTTATTGGATTTATTGTGAGCCTTGAGAATAGAATATGCGATGGTATTCTTAGCAGCCTCTTCTTTCGCTACAGGCAGATCAGCCTGGTTCTCGGGAATGATTTCCTGTCCGTTCTGAAGATAAACGCCGGTATCGTAAAGTTTCATTTCGGTTCCTCCAATCTGTAATGATTCTTTTTTTTTCATAATTTCGTTTATTATAGAGGATTTTTACACATTAGTCAATAAAAGTGAGCACACCTGGTGCATTGTTTTGTATACAAGCGTTATTGTCCTGTGCTTTACTTTCCCTGCAAAATCCGCTATACTGAAGACCATATCGGACGGATATTCATATTCTGCCGGCTGTGGCAGTTTCAATACGGAGGTACTGTTTATGTTTCGTTTATGGGGAAAAATATGGAAAGACAATCGCATGCTTCAGGACACCGTTGTCTGTGATGACAGCGATGATACCAGAACCCACAAGATCTTTCACGGACTTGAGGAAATCTGTTATCAGATGGATCTGGGAAATCCTATCTGGCTGGATGCCACAGTGCGGGATTTCAAAAAGCATGATAAGGCCCGCTTTTATCAGGATAATTTCATTGAACATATTGAATTCGACTACCTGGAGATCCAGGTGATTGAGGAAGACTGAGTAACATATAAAAGGACGCAGGAAAGCCACGAATGCTTATCCTGCGTTCTCTTTTTACTGTCACACAAAAAAACTCTCCGGCGGATACAGAGAATCGTATCTGCCGGAGAGTTTTTTTTGCATCCGGTTCCCTTATTCCGGAATATCTTTGTGTACATTTCTGTATTTTCTCAAATATACCGGGATATGTTTTTACTCTGCATTCATAAACTCCCGTATGATCTCCCGCATGATCTCTTCCTCCTCCGGAGAAAGCATCTTGCTGAAGTGGCTTCCGGTAGCAGCCGTCTGACGGATACTTCTGGTAATCTTATCTACGATTTCTTCCTGCAGAACAGGATCCGGCTTTTCTGCGACCGGTACTTCCTCCACCCAGGTACGGACCTGTTCCACATAATCTGCAAGAGAAGCCATCACAAGCTCTTCCTTATAAGAAAAGTCCAATGCCTGACGAAGAAGAAGCAGTACTACCGGCACTGCCGCCCCTATATAAAGATAAAGCATAGACAATCCTTCCCTGTATCCCAGTCTGCTGTTGAGAAAAACAGACAGTCCCAGAAGAAATGTACAAAACAGTGACGGATACCATACAAATCGGTTCATCCGATGCCAGAGCCTGTCCCTTGACTTCCACAGGTTCAGCCATTTTTCTTTGAGATTCTGTAATCGCTGCGTATTTCGGATCATTCTTCGGTAGGTAAGGTTTGTTGCCAGCATCCCCAGACCGCCGATACATCCCATGGATGTCATGACGTAAAGCGGGATGTTCAGCTTCATAATCATCTCCAGCATAAGCCCTCCCTTTTTCACTGCCGCACAGTGCCTGAGCGTGCTTTTGTTCTTTAGCCGCACTGCTCATCGCCTTAGGAATATTATACTTCTATATAACTTAACTGGAAAGAATTTTCGTTCGTCAAATGCTGCCCCTGTTTTCGGTCTTTTTACATTTCCTGCAGTGCTTTGACTACATTTTCAAATTTCATGAAGTGAGAAGCCTTTACGAGGATGGTATCTCCAGGTTTCACATATGTGTTCAGGTTCTTAAGAAGGCTTTCCAGATCTTTTTCCCGGATGACTGTCAGGTCCGGATTGGTCTGAGATGCTTTTTCCGCGATATGGGCTGCAAGTGGTCCTACGCAGATGCATGCATCGATCCTGCACTGACCTGCATGAACGCCTACACCTTCATGAAGTGCAGCTTCATCCGTTCCAAGCTCACCCATATCGCCAAGAATGGCAACCTTTCTTCCAAGTCCGTCCTGAAGAACATCCAGGGAAGCCTTCATGGACATGGGATTTGCGTTGTAGCAGTCATCTACGATCATGAATTTATCGGTCTCGATCATATTGAATCTTCCGCTGACCGGTTCCAGGCTTTCGATGCCATTTTTGATCTGCTCTGCATTCAGTCCGTAAAGTCTGCCCACAGCTGCTGCTGCCAGTGCATTGGATACCATATGACGTCCCGGCATTGGAATATCTACATGAAATGTCTGGAGCTCTCCGTTCTCTGCCATTTTTCCCTTCAGACAGATGTCACAGCTCATTCCCTTCAGGCCACGGCTTTCCACATTTTCACAGGTAACAGAAGCATTTTCTCCGTTTCCGAAAAATACTGGCTGCATGCCGTTGTATTCCTTTACTGTAGAAAGCTTATCATCATCACCGTTAAGTACGATATTTCTCTTCACATACTGAAAAATCTCTGTTTTTGCCTTCAGGACGCCGTCTCTGTCCCCAAGGTTTTCCAGATGGCAGGTTCCGATGTTTGTGATCACGCAGGTGTCCGGTTTTGCGATCTTTGCAAGACGGGTCATCTCACCGAAATCACTGATTCCCATTTCCAGAACTGCGATCTCATCTTCATCACGAAGGCGGAATACTGTCAGTGGAAGTCCCAGCTCATTGTTGAAATTTCCCTGGGTTTTCAGTGTACGGTATTTTTCCTTTAGCACAGAGGCAATCACCTCTTTTGTGCTGGTCTTTCCAACGCTTCCTGTGATTCCCACAACCGGAATATCAAGCTGCTCCAGATAAAACTCCGCAATGTCTTTTACTGCCTGAAGGGAGGAGCCTACCTGGATATACGGATGATCCGCCCCTTCAAGAGTTCTCTCGGATAAGGTCGCGAGTGCACCTGCTTCCATTACCTGCGGGATAAAACGGTGAGCATCCACACGCTCTCCTACTACCGGTACAAAAAGACCTCCTTTTTCCACCTTACGGCTGTCCGTTGTGATCGCAGTCACTTCCTCCTGAAGTTTTTCCTGCGGGCCGTGGTAAATACCATTGCAGACTTTTGTGATATTTTCCAATGTAAGATTTTTCATGAATAAAATCCTTTCTTTTGCCAGAAACTCCTCCTGTCAACAGGAGGAGTTACGGTCAGATATTTTATTTGCTGTATTTCTTAAAAGAAATGCGGATCAGTTCTTCACAGAGGTCCGGATAGTCAATTCCCAGGACCTTTGCTTCCTGAGGGATCAGACTGGTGGGTGTCATTCCCGGAAGTGTGTTTGCCTCCAGGCAGTACATATCACCGTTTTCTTTCATCATGAAATCAAAACGTGCATAGCCCTCAATGCAGAGAGCCTTTGCGCCAGCTTCCGCATAATGCTGCATCTTCTCGGTCAGTTCCGGTGAGATCTCAGCCGGACAGGTTTCTACTGTGGAGCCTGCCTGATATTTGTTCTTGTAATCATAAAAGCCCTGCTTCGGTGCGATCTCGATGATCGGATAAGCCTTTCCGTCTACAACTGCAACGGAAAACTCACGACCCCTGATATACTCTTCAACAACTACCTCCTCTTCATAAGAATAAGCACCATCAATGGCATCCTCATATTCTTTCTGGTTGTTTACAATATAAACACCTACGCTGGAACCACCGCAGCATGTTTTTACAACAACAGGAAATTCCATACCAAGATCATGGATGTTTCTTGTACAGTTTTCTTTCAACATGGAAACGCCCTTCGGTGTCGGTACCTGATCCATGAGAAAGATCTTCTTGGTGAGGCCCTTATCCATAGCAAGGGCACTGCTTAAATATCCGGTTCCTGTGTAACGGATCCCCAGAAGATCGAAGGTTGCCTGAACCTTTCCATCCTCTCCGTTGGAACCGTGAAGTCCCATAAATACAATGTCTGCTGCCTGACACAATTCCAGTACATTCGGTCCGAAAAAGCTTCTTCTTGTGCGTTTGATCTCTTCGATATCATCATCGAAGCTTCTCATATACTCTGCCGCAGAATCTACCTCATAATCTTTATCTCCAAAGGGCTCATCCCAGTCCACCGGCTCCAGTCCGCAGAAAATATCTACAAGAATGGCATTATGACCTTTTTTACGAAGTGCCTTGCAGACACCGGTTCCTGTTACGATGGAGATCTCTCTTTCTGTACTGGTTCCGCCTGCCAATACAACGATATTCATACTTTCATCTCCCTTGATGATCTTGTGTTTTCTTTTTTCGTATTCTTTTAATATTTCTTTTAATCTCTTATTCATAAACTACAATTGGTACTCCTACACTAATATTATTATAAATGATTGCCGCCTTATCCTTCGGGGTGTTTACACAGCCATGAGAACCATTTGTGATATAGATCTGCCCGCCATACTGTGAACGCCAGCTTGCGTCATGGATTCCGACTCCTCCGGAAAACGGCATCCAGTATGTAACCGGTGATGCATATCCAGGTCCCTTCAAAACTGCCGGTGAACGCATGGCATCCAGTGCAAAGCATCCTGTTGGTGTGGAATGGCCCTTTCGGACACAGCCGGTAACTACCGGTGTATCTACCAGAAGCTGTCCGTCTTTATAGAATACCATTCTCTGGTTGGTCAGGTCAATCTCTACATATGTATTTCCGATATCATTGGTATCTCTGCAAAGTCCGCTGTAAGCATACGCCGGCTGTCTCACTTCTGTAGTTCCTGCAAGAATGGCATTATAAAGCCATTCAGTCTCTGCGGTCTGATCGATAGCCCATCCGTAATCACCGCCTTTAATGGTTTTCTGGCGGCCATCGTAGGTGGTAAATGTCCTCGTGCAGCCAAAGGTATCATATTTATATCCCAGGCTGTTCACATAAGCTGCAACCTGATCTTTATTTACTATATAATCTCCGTTTGCGTCCCTGACCAGCCAATCTTTGATGGTATTTCGGTCAAGCTGTTCCGACCGGTCCGAAAAATCATAGGTGATCACGCAGCTGATAAGCTTGTTCATCTGGTCACAATCTTTTTTCAGAGCTTCATCGTCTTTATATATCGATGGTTTTTTGTAGCAGTTTTTCTTTTCCAGACTAACTGTTTTGTCTCCTGCGGAAACAGCTGCACGGATCACCTTCTGAACCTTTTTTGTATCCAGGGTCGTTCCTTCTTTTTCCGGCTGGATCTCGTAGGTTTCGCCATTATCCTTAATGCATGCGTCTGCAGGCTTTTCCATATTGTCCTTCTGCATGCATTTCAGATTCTTCACAGCCTCTGTCAGCTTGTTCTGATCTTCATAAGCAGTATCCGTTGCCAGTGTATATTTTTTCTTCTGATTAAAAGCAAGGAACCATTTGTACCGGGCCTGTTTCTTGATCAGCTTTTTGGCTCCGCCATCCGGCTTGTAGACCAGGCCGGCTTCTTTTGCGGTAATGCTCTCTTTTCCGTTATTTCTTGTATCAACGGTAAGAACATATGCCTGCACTTCCTTTGCAAGAAGCTTTTCTGTTTCATCTGCAGTTTTATAGGAGCAGTTAAAACCATTCACCTGAGATCCCGGCAAAAAATGATCTGTAAAATAATGTACACCATATCCATAAGCCCCTGCTGTAAGGATCAGCAGGATCATGATCAGTGCAATGACCAACTTTTTGCCTGTTTTCATTTTTTCTTTTTCCTCATCCATGAGCTCTCTCCAATAGTTATGACTGCCCGGTATTACGCATGCTGAAATACCGGGCAGTCTGATGTGATCGATTTATTTCTCCAGAAGTTTTTCCACACTTACAAGCTTCACACAGAGAACAAATACCTCTGCTGCCTTGCCAAGCTCCTCAACGCTTGGGTAGCTTGGTGCAATACGGATATTGCTGTCTTTCGGGTCCTTTCCATATGGATAGGTTGCGCCCGCTCCAGTCATAACAACGCCTGCTTCTTTTGCTTTGGCAACGATGGCTTTCGCACAGCCTTCCATAGAATCAAAGGAAATGAAATATCCGCCGTGAGGTTTGGTCCACTCACCGATTCCAAGTCCATTAAGTTCTTTATCCAGTGTTGCGAGAACAAGCTCGAATTTCGGACGAAGGATGTCTGCGTGTTTCTTCATATGCTCATGCAGTCCGTTGATATCTTTGAAGAAACGAACGTGACGAAGCTGGTTCAGTTTGTCGTGTCCGATAGTCTGTACAGTCATGTATTTGCGGAAGTCATCCAGGTTCGCTTTGGATGCAGCAACTGCTGCGATACCGGAACCAGGGAAGCTTACCTTGGAGGTAGAAGTAAATTTATAAACAATGTCCGGATTTCCTGCTTTTGCACACTCATCAAGAATCTCAAGAAGGAAATCCTGATTGTCATCATAGAGATGATGGATGCTGTAAGCGTTATCCCAGTAAATACGGAAGTCCGGTGCGGCCGGCTTCAGATGCGCAAAACGCTTAACTGTTTCTTCGGAATATGTGTAGCCCTGCGGATTGGAATATTTCGGAACACACCAGATTCCTTTTACTGCCGGATCTTCATTGACATATTTCTCAACCATGTCCATATCCGGGCCTTCCGGAGACATCGGAATGTTGATCATCTCAATGCCGAAAAATTCTGTGATACGGAAATGACGGTCGTATCCTGGTACAGGACAGAGGAATTTCACCTTGTCAAGCTTGCACCATGGTGTATTTCCCATTACTCCGTGGGAATAGGAACGTGCAATGGTATCGAACATTACGTTCAGACTGGAGTTACCATAGATGATGATGTTCTCAGGCTCTACCTCTGACATCTCACCGAGAAGTCTCTTGGCTTCCGGGATTCCGTCGATGACTCCATAGTTACGGCAGTCCACACCGGTCTCACATTTCAGATCTGCATCCCCTGCAAGTACTTCCATCATTTTCATGGAAAGATCAAGCTGATCCGGTGCAGGTTTACCACGGGACATATCCAGTGCCAGACCTTCAGCTTTGATCTCGTCGAACTTACGGTCGAGTTCTTTCTTTAAATCGAGTAGCTCTTCCCTGCTCATCTCACAATATTTTTTCATAAGTTTGCTTCTCCTCTTTTTGTGCACAGTTTCATATCTGCGGTTGCTGTGTTTCTTCTGTTAACGATTTCTGTCTGTCAGGAATTCTCTGCAAAATCTCTTCCGCAAAAAACAGCCACAGTTTCACGGAAGCGGGAAGCCTCTGCCCCGGCAGAAAATCTCTGCGTACATTTTAGTATGTAAAAGCGCTGTTGTCAAATCTTTCGTGGAAAATCCTTCACTTCTCTTGCACAGCATCCATTTTTCCTCTATACTGGAAAAAACATTATTATGGCGTTTTTATGGATTCACGTCCCGATCAGCCGGATCTGGTACAGTAATCTCCGGAAATGCTATATAAAAATGCTATATATATCTTATAAATTTACTATTATGAAAGAGGTATTGATCATCATGTGGATTGCAGATGGATGGAAAGAATATGAAGTTATTGATACATCAAAAGGAGAAAAGCTGGAGCGCTGGGGAGATTATCTTCTGGTTCGTCCGGACCCGCAGGTAATCTGGGATACTCCCCGCAAAAACCGTGGCTGGAAGCATATGAACGGACATTATCACAGAAGCAGCCGTGGCGGCGGTGAGTGGGAGTTCTTTGATCTGCCTCATCAGTGGGAGCTCCATTACAAGGACCTTACTTTCAATCTGAAGCCTTTCAGCTTCAAGCATACAGGACTTTTCCCGGAGCAGGCTGTGAACTGGGACTGGTTCGGTGAAAAGATCCGCAATGCAGGACGCCCGATCAAGGTGCTGAATCTTTTTGCCTATACCGGCGGCGCTACTCTGGCTGCAGCTGCAGCCGGTGCTTCCGTTACTCACGTGGACGCTTCCAAGGGTATGGTGAACTGGGCAAAAGAGAATGCTGCCGCTTCCGGACTTTCCGGTGCGCCGATCCGCTGGCTTGTGGATGACTGCGTGAAGTTCGTAGAGCGTGAGATCCGCAGAGGTAATCATTACGATGCGATCATTATGGATCCGCCTTCTTACGGCCGCGGACCTAAGGGCGAGATCTGGAAGATCGAGGATGCGATCCATCCGCTGATCAAGCTTTGTACGAAGATCCTCAGTGATGATCCGCTGTTTTTCCTGGTGAATTCCTATACTACAGGTCTTGCACCGGCTGTGCTGACTTATATGCTGGCTACCGAACTGAAGCCCTGGAAAGGTAATGTGGAATCTCAGGAGATCGGGCTTCCTGTGACGGAGAGTGGGCTGGTGCTTGCTTGCGGAGCTTCCGGACGGTGGAGCTCCTCCCGGTAGGATCAGGATATTGTGTTGTCCTGATGTTCTGGCACTCGCGTGCGGCGGAGTTCCCCTTCGGGGGAGCACTTTGGCGTGCGGCAGTTTGCGAGAAGGGGAAGCACTCATAGTTGCGAAGGCCGTCTCCCCTTCTCGCGCTCTTCCCCTCCTGGC
>NZ_JAJEPT010000021.1:0-53072 GCF_020686995.1 Blautia fusiformis | reverse complement strand
GTGGTAACACATGGAGCTGACTGTTACTAATCGGGTGAGGGCTTGACCAAGAAACGCAGGTTAAGAATTGATTCAAAGAGTTTGATTAACGATCAACAAGCATGTATGTAGTTTTGAGAGTACAATGTAAAAGAATTTGTGGCCAACAGCCACTTTTTCTTGTATATAGGGGATTGGTCAAATGGTATGATAGGGGTCTCCAAAACCTTTGGTGGGAGTTCGATTCTCTCATCCCCTGCTCCTTAGGAGCCTGAAAGCCTTTAAAATCAAGGCATTCAGGTTCTTTTGTTTTGTCCAAAAAGGGCAGGGTACCAACTTTGGGGCCCTGCCAAAATCCAGACAAAAAGGAGGTTGCACGTCAAAGATTTCTTCCCCGGTATGATTGCAAATTAGAACATTTTGAGCAAGAGATGGAAATGAATTACGATGAATTTGTGTCATATTTATTAAAGAAATATGGACCAGCTAAATATGATTATTTTACAAATGCTACTTGTAAAACTAAAAGTAAGCGAATTTCAAGAACTAAAGAAGGGTTATTTTGTCATCATATAGATGAAGATAAAGGCTATATGCTTTCGCATACAGGATGTGCATTAGAACAACCGTTTGAGTACCAAAAAGCAGAACGTCTAGTTTATTGTAATTATATTGAACATTTATTACTTCATATATTGATTGGAAAAAACGCTTTTTGGTCTAAACATCAAAAGTTAATTGTACCTAAGCAATTTTCTTATTTCATTGTTCCAGGTGTTTCTTATATTTGTTCAGAAATAAATTTATTGTATGACCAAAATGGAAGTTCTGTAGAATGGAGAAATAGGTGTTTTAAAGAAATAGAAAACAATTTTGAAGATTATATTTACATATTAAATTCATTTATTCAATATATAGTGGACAATTATTCCGGAAATATAAATCAAAAAGAAATTATGGTGGGACAACATCTTATCCACAAAGAACTGGGAGAAGGCATCATTACTGATATAGATGGTGAAGAAATATTTTCGGAAGTGACTATTCAATTTGCAAATTGTAAGAAAGTCATTTATAGAAATCAGATTGATAAAGGAGATTATCATAAGGAAATAAGGAACATTAAAGAGAACCTTGCTTCCGATACATATAGTAATGTGATAATAAAATCTGTATATAATCGTTTAGTAGTAGAGTGAGGTTAAGAAACAAGGCGAAGCCGATACGCCGTAGGGAAGTTTTTGACGGAGCGTTTATAGATCGCTAACAAAAATTTATTAAGGAGTGTTGATATGTGTCAGGCTGTACAGGAAATGTGTGATGATGCAAGAGCAGATGGCAGAACACAGGGGGTACAGAGGGCGAAAGTATTGGGCTTCAGAAACAGGCGCTGCTTACCGCACAGAAAATGCTCAAAGAAAGCAGATTTACACTGGAAGATATCTCTAATTTTTTCGGGTTGCCGCTGGATGAGATAAAGAAATTACAAATGAAATAACATTCTTAGAATTATGTAAACAAAACCAAGGGATTGCCACCAAGCAATCCCCTGAAATATTTCATATGAAATTATAAAATTATTTCGCTTCAGCTTCAGCGCCTTCAGCGTCCTCATCCTCTTCCGGAGCTGCCTCATACTCACCGATATGAACAACAACTGCATCCTCAGGAGTGATGAAGTGGACGTGTTTGCCTTCCGGGATCGGGAGGTCTTTTACATGGATATCACGGACGTCTGCAGGATAGCCGTTGAAGTCGATGACGATGGTGTCAAGAAGGTTGGACGGATCTGCTTTGTAGTGAATCTCTTCCATCTCCTGCTCAACGATACCCTGAACCATGTCGGTGTGCTCCAGTTTAACAGCGACTGTTGTGGAAACCTTCTCACCGGCTACCAGTGCCTGGAAATCCAGAGCCATCAGCTGTTTTTCAATTGGATTATAGTCAATATTTTTTACCAGGGCATCAACTTTTTCGCCTTCGATGTCCAAGTAAACCTGTGTACCTTCTTTATTTGCTTTAATGAATTTGGCTGCCTCGGCACCGTTAAACTGAAGTGCTACAGGCTCTTTCATTTCTTTTCCACTAAGAATTCCTGTGACGTAACCCTCACGTCTTAATTTTTTAGCTTTTACATTCGGGTTTCTTTTCTCTGCTTTCAATGTGATCATGTCAAATTCCTCCTCCTGATGCATGGATTCCGGTAATGTTGCTGTTCGCGCTGTTCGCAGTAACACGAATTCTGCATTTCTTTTCTGACTGGGATTATTATAGCACTTCTCGGACGAGGTGGCTAACAAAAAGTTAGAAAATTTAAGAACAATATTTTGTATTGTTTAACTTATGTACAAAACTTCAAGGGTAAAATTAGACAAAAACAAAGCATATATTTGAGATTTTACAGAAAAAATTAAAATAACATAAAAAATTGCACAAATTAAGTGATCATAAAAGCCTGAAAGTTGGCATTTATCTGGAAGAGAGGCAAGTATTAAATATGAATATTCTATTTTTATTTGATTCAGATATGCGAGGAGACGGGAAATATCCATATTGCTGACATATTGGAGAGAGCTGTTGTGATCAATGTAATAAAAATTGGAAGATATGATGCAGGACAGAGATGACGGCGAAAGAAGGTGGCAACATAACACGATGGGTATTTTACTCTGGAGAAAGAATTTAACGGAATTGCATATAATTTCTGAAACAATTTAACATACAATTCACAAAGCTTTATCTCAATCACGATATCTGAACAGCCGGAAAAATCCTATACTACAAACTATGTGAGCGAGAGAAGAGAAAGGAGATAAATAATGTCAGAAATTGCACTTAGAAATGTATGTAAGCAATTTGATTCGGAGCATTACGGTGTGAAGGATTTTAATCTTGATATACATGATAAAGAGTTTGTGATCTTTGTAGGTCCGTCCGGATGTGGAAAATCCACCACTTTGCGTATCATCGCAGGCTTGGAGGAGATCACAGACGGTGAGCTGTGGATCGACGGTGAGCTTTCCAATTATCTGGAACCGAAGGAGAGGGGAATGTCCATGGTGTTCCAGAACTATGCCTTATATCCGAACATGACAGTTTATGGAAATATGGCATACGCCCTGAAGATCCGTAAGCTTCCGAAGGATGAGATCGACAGAAAGGTCCATGAGGTGGCAAAGATCCTGGAGATCGACCAGCTTCTTGACCGGAGGCCGGCGGCTCTTTCCGGCGGTCAGAAACAGCGAGTTGCCATTGGAAGTGCAATTATTCGGAAGCCGAAAGCCTTTCTCATGGATGAGCCCCTTTCCAACCTGGATGCAAAGCTCCGTGCTCAGATGCGTGTGGAGCTTGTGAAATTACATAAACAGCTGGACACCACCATTATTTATGTAACGCACGACCAGACAGAGGCCATGACTCTTGGGACTAAGATCGTGGTCATGAAGGATGGTCTGATCCAGCAGGTGGGAGCGCCGCAGAGTATTTATGACAATCCGGTAAATCTTTTCGTGGCAGGCTTCCTTGGTTCTCCGTCCATGAACTTTTTCCGGTGTACGGTAAAAGCAGAAGAAAATAATCGCACGGCCCTTCTTCTGGATGATGCCAAAACTGTGAAAAAGGTTTATCTGGACGGAACCAGAGGAAAACAGATCGCAGACAGATATAACGGCAGACACGTGATCCTCGGAATCCGTCCGGAGGATATCTACGAGCTGGACGAGGCGAAAAAGCTTGGTATTGAAAATGAAAGCGTAGATGTAGATGAGCCTGTAGTAAACCGCGAGATGCTGGGAGCGGAAGTGATCCTCTATTTTGATGAGCAGGGCAAAACCCTGGCAGTCCGCTTAAGTCCGGAAAATCAGACACAGGTAGGGGAGAAGGTTTCTCTGTATTTTGATATGGAGAAGGCCCATGTGTTTGATCCGGAGACAGAAGAAAATATTTTTGTGTCATGAATTTATGTCACGGAAAAGCTTGAGTGCAGGCAGATCAGCCTGTAAATAGAATCTGATTATGCAAGGAGGAGAAATAGTTATGGAAAATAACAGCAAAAGCAAGATCACACCGTACTTATATCTGGTGCCTTGTATGCTTATTTTTGGAATTTTTCTGTTTTATCCGTTTGTGAAAACAATTTATTTAAGTCTTTACAAGACCAACAAGATGGGACAGGCAAAGCTGTACGTTGGTCTGGGCAATTATAAAGAGCTGCTTCAGTCAGCATCCTTTATCAACAGTCTGAAGGTAACGCTGATCTTTGTGCTGATCGTTGTGGTCGGCGGCATGCTTCTTGGTCTGATCGCAGCAGTGCTTTGTAACAAGGCGTTTCCGGGAATCCGGGTGTTCAGTACATCCTATGCTCTGCCAATGGCTATTGCATCCAGCTCTGCAGCAATGATCTTTCAGATCATGCTCCACCCGGCAGTAGGTATTGTGAATAAGCTTACCGGCCTGGATATCAACTGGCTGAACGATCCGAACACGGCTCTGATCTGCGTAGCCATTCTTACTGCGTGGCTGAACAGCGGGATCAATTTTCTGTATTTTTCCGCAGGACTCGGAAATATTGATGAGACCATTTATGAGAGAGCTTCTGTGGATGGAGCCAGCAGTGTGCAGCAGTTTTTCAGCCTGACGCTTCCGGGACTTTCCCCGATCATGTTTTACACACTGGTGGTAAATATCATACAGGCATTTCAGTCCTTTGGACAGATCAAGATCCTGACAGAGGGTGGTCCTAATGAGTCTACCAATGTTATTGTTTATTCCATTTACAGGGATGCGTTTTTTAACTACCGCTTCGGAAGTGCGGCAGCCCAGTCGGTTATCCTGTTTGTGATCATCATGATCATCACACTGATCATGTTCCGTATTGAGAAGAAGGGAGTGAATTACTGATGAGCCAGATGGAAAATATGGCAGTCCCGGCAGTGGGAAATATGTCAAAAGAGGAGCTTCTGGAGCTGAAAAAAGCTATGAATGCAAAAGCTCTTGCAAAGAGAAGAACAAGAACAGCACTCCGTGTTACGGCAAATGTTGTGTTTGCGGTTCTGATCCTGCTTCCATTGCTTTATGCCATCAGTATTGCACTGATGCCTTCCAGTGAACTGTTTACTACAGAGTTGAATCTCTTTCCCAAGAATCCGACCTTTTCCAACTTTATCAATGCATTCCGCACCGTTCCACTTCTCCGATTCATATTGAATTCCTTTATCATGGCGGGATGCATTACCATCGGACAGATCATTACCTGTTCTCTTGCTGCTTTTGCGTTTTCTTTCCTGGAATTCAAAGGAAAAGGTATTCTCTTCATGGTTGTGATGGCAACCATGATGGTTCCGGGAGAGGCAACGATCATTTCCAACTACCTGACGGTATCAAGCTGGGGAATGCTGGATACTTATCAGGTACTGATCGTGCCTTACCTTACATCCGCAATGGGAATTTTCCTGTTCCGCCAGTTTTACATGACTTTCCCGATCTCACTGTATGAATCGGCAAAGCTTGACGGCTGCAGCAATCTGAAATTTATCGTAAGGATCCTGCTTCCGCTGACAAAATCCGCTATTGGCGCTATGGCAGTGTATACCTTTATCAACGCATGGAATATGTACATGTGGCCGCTGCTTGTAACAGGCTCCAACAATATGCGAACCGTTCAGATCGGTATCAGTATGCTGGATAGTGTGGATTCACAGTCTATCACCCTGATGATCGCAGGCGTTGTTATGATCATCATTCCGTCCATTTCCATCTTTATCGTTGGACAGAAGCAGCTGATCAGAGGAATGTTCTCTGGTGCAGTCAAGGGCTGATATCGGAGCAGGCAGCAACCCTGCAGCATCCTGCTGTAAGGGGAAAAATAATGCAAAAAGATACTGCAAAGTCGTAAGACGGGCAGTTCATCTTATATAAAAAAATGAAAAAAGAGAAAATTTTTCAAGAGGAGAAAAAAGTTATGAAGAAAAAAATCATCGCAGCTTTCCTTACTACAGCAATGACTATCGGTTCTCTTTCCGGAGTAACTGTATTCGCCGCAGATGCCGGCACAGATGAAAAAGTGGAAATGGCAGATGCTTCCGATGTAGACGGAACTACCATTACCTTCTGGCATTCCATGGGTGGTGTCAATGGTGAGGCAATCGATACACTGGTAAAAAAATTTAACGATGAGAATGAATACGGAATTACTGTAGATGCTCAGTATCAGGGTGAATATGATGATTCCCTGAACAAGCTGAAAAGTGCACAGATCGGAAACATGGGTGCGGATCTTGTACAGGTATATGAGATCGGAACAAGATTCATGATCGATTCCGGATGGATCGTGCCTATGCAGCAGATGATCGACGCAGACAGCTACGATGTATCTGAGATCGAGCCGAACCTGGCTGCATACTACACCATCGACAATGAGCTGTACTCCATGCCATTCAACTCTTCCACACCGATCATGTATTACAACAAGGACATGTTTGATAAAGCAGGCATCACAGAAATTCCGGACAGCCTGGAGGGCATCGGTGAGATCGGACAGGATCTTCTGGACAAAGGCGGCGCAGGCGAGGTAATGTCTCTTGGAATCTACGGATGGTTCTTCGAGCAGTTTATCGGAAAGCAGGGCCTTGAGTATGCAAACAACGGAAACGGACGTAAAGAGGCTGCTACAGCTGTTGCTTTTGACGAGAATGATGCTGCAAAGAATATCCTTACAGCATGGAAGGATCTTAACGACAAGGGCTTCGCACCGGTCGTAGGAAAAGGCGGCGATGCTGGTCTGGCAGATTTCTCAGCAGGAAAATCTGCGATCACTCTTGGCTCCACAGCTTCCCTGAAACAGATCCTTCAGGATGTAAACGGAAAATTTGAGGTTGGTACTGCATACTTCCCGAAGATCAAATCCAGTGACGAGGGCGGTGTTTCCATCGGTGGTGCATCTCTTTGGGCACTGAACAACAATGATCCGAAAAAGCTTCGTGCAACATGGGAGTTCGTAAAATTCCTGATCTCTCCGGAGTCTCAGGCTTACTGGAACGCACAGACCGGATATTTCCCTGTAACTGTAAAGTCTCAGGAAGAGCAGGTATTTAAGGATAATGTTGCAAAATATCCGCAGTTCCAGACAGCGATCGACCAGCTCCATGATTCTTCCGCCGACTATGTAGGCGCTCTGTTAAGTGTATTCCCGGAGGCAAGAGCTACCGTGGAATCCGAGATTGAAAGTATGCTCAACGGAAAAGAGGATGTGGATACAGCTGTGAAAAACATGGCAGATTCCATCAACAAATCCATCGAAGAGTATAACCTGGTGAATGAATAATTCGAAAAGGCGTGGAAACTGAAAAAGAAAAATAAATATATACAGCCAAAAATCCCCGGGTAAGCTCCTGGGGATTTTTGCTATAGTCACGGAAAAAAACATCCTGACAGGAAAATATCAGGAGAAAAATCAGAGGAATCTCTGGACGTAAGAGTATATATTGGCTATAATGATGAAGTTAATATCTACTCCTCAGGAAGGAAGAAAAATCTGTGAATAGAAGTAAAAGAGAAGATTATAAGAGATTTGTGGTATTTTGTCTGGCAAGTCTGATCGTGATCGCACAGGCAGCGATCTTTGCTTATGTATGGTATGATTTTTACAGTGACCTGATCCTGAAGCCATTCTGGAGAAAAGGTAACTGGGTAATGATCCTGATCTATGCGCTGATCTATCTGATGTTTGCCAAGCTTTACGGAGGTCTGAAGGTAGGCTATCTGAAGCGTATCGATGTATTTTATTCATTGACGCTGGCAACGATCTGTACCAATGTTGTGACGTATTTTCAGATCACACTGATCAACAGATGGTTTATGTCGGCCAGACCGGTGATCGAAATGACCGGAGTCCAGCTTGTTGTGACGGTACTGTGGATCTGGGGATCCAGGTATATTTACTCCAGACTGTACGGAGCCAGAAGGCTGCTGGTGCTCTACGGAGACCGTGATCCCGGTGATGTGATCCACAAGATGAACACTCGAAAGGATAAATACGATATCAGCGGTAAGGTTCATATCCGTGAGGGCGAAGAGAAGATCCATGCCATGATGGAAGATTATGAAGGCGTGATCATCTGGGATCTTCCGTCCCAGATCCGAAACAGGTATCTGAAATACTGTTTTTCTCATTCCATCCGTTGCTATATGAGCCCGAAGATTTCCGATATCATCCTGCTTGGAACAGACAGGATCCATCTGTTTGATACGCCGCTTCTGATGTGCAGGAATCAGGGACTTTCCATGGAGCAGCGTGCAGCCAAGAGAGTTCTGGATATCATTGTTTCCGGACTTGGGATCATCGTATCCTCACCCATCATGCTGATCATTGCCATTGCGGTGAAGGCTTATGACGGCGGTCCGGTATTTTATCTCCAGGATCGTCTTACCTATCAGGGAAAGGAATTCCGCATCCGGAAATTCCGAAGCATGTGTGTGGATTCCGAGAAGAACGGGGCGCGTCTTGCATCCAAGCACGATTCCCGTATCACACCGGTAGGACATGTTCTGCGTAACCTGCATCTGGATGAGCTTCCCCAGCTGTTTAACGTGTTTATGGGTGATATGTCTCTGGTAGGTCCACGTCCGGAACGAGATGTGATCATGCAGGAATATGAGCAGGAAATCCCGGAATTCCACTATCGTCTTAAGGTAAAAGCCGGACTGACCGGTTATGCTCAGGTATATGGCAAATATAACACCACACCGTATGATAAGCTGAAGCTGGATCTGTTTTATATTGAAAATTATTCATTCCTTCTGGATATCAAGCTTCTGTTTATGACTGTAAAGATCTTTTTCCAGAAAGAAGTTTCCGAGGGCGTGGATGATAATCAGAAGAACGCTCTTAAGGATTCCGAAGACAAAAAATAAGTAACGAAACGAAATGCGTGTCAGGCTGCGGCAGATCATCCTGACGCGCATTTTGTGGATAGAGAGGACGGAGGTTGTTTTTATGGAAAAGCCGTTGGTTTCCGTAGTGATGCCCGTATATAACGGGGAAAGATATATTGGAAAAGCGATCGAATCAGCACTGGGACAGGAGGTTCCGGTAGAAGTGCTGGTCATTGATGACTGTTCTGCAGACGGCACAGAACTTGCTGTAATGAAATATATGGACAGCGGAAAGATCCGTTATATCCAAAATGAACAGAATATGGGGGCTGCCCGTTCCAGAAACCGGGGCGTAAAGGAAGCCCGGGGAAAATATATCGCATTTCTGGATGCGGATGACTGGTGGGAAAAGGGCAAGCTGAAAGCCCAGACAGAGGTTATGGAACAGACCGGCTGTGCGATCTGCTCCACCGGAAGAGAGCTGATGACGCCGGATGGGCGCACTACCAGCAAATATATTCCGGTAAAGGAACGGATCACATACAGGGAGCTTCTGAAGCATAACAGCATCAACTGTTCTTCCGTATTGCTGCGCAGAGAAGATGCACTTGCGTTTCCAATGGAACATGATGACAGCCATGAAGATTACATTACCTGGCTCCGGATCCTGAGAAAGGGAGGATTTGCAGCAGGGATCAACAGACCTTACCTGAAATACCGGCTCAGTGAAGGGGGAAAATCCAGAAATAAGCTGAAGTCTGCGGCAATGACTTATCAGGTGTATCGGTATGTGGGATATGGTCCGCTGAAGAGTCTGTTTTTCTTTGTTTCCTATGCGCTCCACGGGATATGGAAATACCGTTGAAAAATTCTGGAAGAGGTGAATAATTCTGACATATATTAATTCTTTATTTCCAAATTCATAAATATATGTTATTATTTATTCATACTTTTATCAAATATTACAAGGTGGAAACAAATGAAACAGAGAACGGATAGCCAGGGAGTTCCGTATTCTTACCTGGTCGATAACATTAAAGTAGTACTGATCTTTCTTGTCGTATTTAATCATCTGATCGCATTTCAGCTGGTCAAGGTGGACATGGTGGTGCGTTATGTATGGTATGGGATCACCATTTTTCACATGCCTGCTTTTATTTTTATATCTGGATATCTTTCCAAGAAGCCACAGGATGTACTGAAGAATGTGAAGAATCTGCTGATCCCTTATATTCTTGGATACAGTCTGACCTGGTATGCTTATATCTGGACCGGCAGAAGCATGGATTATGAGCTGCTCCGTCCGTCCGGAACAGTTATGTGGTATGTGCTGGCATTGTTTATCTACAGGCTGACTATCGAAGCACTTGGCAAGATACGTTTTATCGTGCCTCTGAGCATTATTTTTGCATTGTGGGCAGGAACAAGACCGGAATTTACGACCTATCTTTCAAGCTCCAGGATTGTTGTATTTTTTCCGTTTTTTGTGGCAGGCTATCTGTGGAAGAGTGATTACACAGACGTGGTCCGTAAATTCAAGGGTAAATGGATCCTGCTCCTGGTTTCAGCCCTGCTTTTGTATGCAGTTCCGAATTTTATGATCGCCAATGAGATCCCGGTAGATATTTTCCGTGGGAATCATACGTATCAGTTATCGGGAATGGATGATATCACAGGAATGCTGATTCGCCTTCTGATGTATCTGGTATCTTTTGTGCTGGTGCTGACGTTTCTGGCATTGATCCCGGATGTGAAGCTGCCGGTTACCTTTGTTGGAAGAAATACCATGGGGATTTATTTTTTCCATTATCCGATCATGATCGTACTCAACGGCCTGCTTCTTCTCAGCATCCCGCAGATGCTGAATGTCTGGGTGCTTTTTGGAGTATCCTGGGTGCTTGTGCTGATCCTTGGAAGCAAGCCGGTATCTTTCCTCTACGGAGGGGTACTAAACCTGCTTACATTTATTCTGTTCAAACGTGAGAGGCAGGTGCAGGATGAAGGACTTGAGGATGAATATGATGAAGATGACCGTTATGAGATCATACTGAAAAGAAAGAAAGCCATTGAGGAGCTTGCGGCAACTCTGGACGAGGAGGATGCACGTAAGGTGAAGGACGATGTGGCGGCTGTACTGGAACATGAGACAGAAGAGACGGAAGAAATCCGTGGCGAGGATTTCTTTGTAGATGAGGATCTTGAGATGGAGGAAGGCATGGATGATGCCGGAGCTCCACAGGAATTTGAGCAGCTCCAGGACCTGGATGATATATTAAAGATCACAGAACCGCAGGGGGAAATGGAAGTGCTTTTGAAAAATAAAGAAGAGAAAGCGCAGGATTAAATTAATAATGAAAAAAGTCATTACTTACGGTACCTTTGATCTGTTCCACCAGGGACATTACAATATTCTGAAAAGAGCCAGGGAGCTGGGGGATTATCTTGTTGTGGGTGTCACCAGTGAAAGCTATGATATCGAACGCGGCAAGCTGAATGTACAGGACAGCCTTCTGAAGCGTATCGAAAATGTCCGCAAGACTGGTTTTGCGGATGAGATCATTGTAGAGGAATATCAGGGGCAGAAGCTAAATGACATTACAAAATACAATATCGACCTTCTGGTAGTCGGTTCGGACTGGCGTGGCAAATTTGATTATCTGAAGAATTACTGTGAGGTCGTTTATCTGGAACGTACCAAAAATATTTCCAGTACCAAGCTCAGAAGTGAGGGTATGATCTACAGCATGGGCATTGTTACGGATGATACAGAGGACAACGAAATGGTGATGGAGTCCAAGTATGTCAGCGGACTGCATGTAGAAAGTGTGTATTCCGAGGACGTTTTTGTTGCGAGAGAATTCTGTGACAGATACGAACTTGACTCTTATGGTACAGATTACGGACAGTTTCTGGAAGGACTGGATATCATTTATATCCGATCCGGTCTGAAAAACAGGGCAGATTATATCCGAAAGGCACTGGAATGTGATAAATATGTGATCAGTGACACGCCTATGGCTCTGGAGCCGGAAGAGATAAGAGAGCTGTTTGCACTGGCAAAGGCACATCAGGTTGTTCTGGTAGAGAAGCTTACCATGGTCTATCTGCGCGCGTTTACGCAGCTTGTCTGGCTGACACATGGAGCGCTTGTGGGAGATGTGGTAGCTGTAAAATGCGCGATTTCTCAGGATGATTTTGAGGGCGGAAAAAATTTCAGCGAAACAGTCAGCCAGGCGCTGTGTGCATGCATCAAGCTTCTCGGTAAGGATTACCTGGAGGTGAAGAGCAATGCGGTGAAAAGCAGTGACGGCTGCTTTATTTATGATATGATCACGATGAAGTATCTCCGGGCACTAGCGACCATTGAGATCGGAACAACGGTGGATGTGGAAAACGAGCTTGCGATCATCGGAACCAGGGGGCGTATCACCGTACCCGGTGACTGGTGGAATACCGGATATTTTGAAGCCAAAATAGAAGGTCAGGAATTCCTGAAACGCTACAGCTTTAATTTTGAGGGAAATGGTCTTCGCTATCTGCTTCAGGAGCTGGTCATCATGATCCGTGACAGACGGACAGAATGTACGAGATTTTTTTATGAAGAATCAGAAACTCTGGCTGAGCTTTTGAAAATAATTAATCAAAGAGGTTGACAGATGACAGAAAAACAGAAGCTTCTTTTGCAGCTCTTCCGGGAGGTTGACGCGATCTGCAAAAAGCATGATCTTAGATATGTAATGGCCGGAGGTACTCTGATCGGTGTTCTTCGAAATGAAGGCTTTATCCCATGGGACGATGATGTGGACATTTACATGCCCAAAAGTGACTGGGATAAATTTGTAGAAATATGTCAGAACGAGATGCCGCCGAACCGGGCGGTTTATTGTGCAGAAGTGGACCGTAATTATACCAACGGTTTTCCGCGCTACGGAAGTACGGATACCTGTGCGATCCACAAGCATCAGATCATAGGAGACGACAAGGCGGGTGAGATCATTGACGTATTGACTCTGGATCCCATTCCGGATGATGACCGTGAGTATGAGAAATACCGGGACCATATGATGATCTATACGGAACTTCTGAATATCAGCATGGTCGTGGGAGTCAGATGGGAAATTTCTCCCTGGCGGTATCTGTACTGGCTTTTCCGCTATACCTTCTGCGGAAAGGACAGAACCTTAAAGAAATTGGAGAAGATCATGTTTTCTTATAAAGAAGAGGAGTGCAGCCGCTATGCCATGCGATGGGGAGGCTGCCCGTTTCTTTTTGACAAGAATATGATGTTCCCTGTAAAATATATGGACTTCGAGGGCGAAAAGGTTATGATCCCTCACAGGACCAGCGATTATCTGATCTGGCATTACGGGGACGAATGGTCCTATATACCGCCTCATGGGGAAAGAGAATCTCATGAGTCTGTTGATGTTCCGGGCGCCAGCTATCAGGAGGTGCGGGATGAATATACGCCAAGGATCGACAAAAAACGTATCCGCAGACAGATGCTTTTCCGCAAATTCTACTGCCTTCTTATGGCAAAGGGAGACCATAAACAGGATGACAGACGAAGAAGGATCAAAGCCGGTGTTGTAGCCCGGGATGTGTCTGCCCGGCTGATGAGATCCGAAAAAACAGCGGAGACCCTGCTGAAAGAGAGAAGATATGATGTGCTTGGTGAGATCTTTGAGGAGTATTACCGTGTACAGCTCAGCATGGAGTTTATCGGGCGTGAGGATTTTAACGGGATCCGTCCGTTCTATCATCCGATCCTGATTCCGCTGGAGGATAAGGCTTTTCAGGCGGCCATGCTGACACTGATCTATCAGGAGCGTGTTTCCAAGGCATACCGTATGTACGAGGTACGCAAGAAAATGGATCATCTTACTCCGGAAATGGAGCAGACAGTGGAGGATATCCGCCGTTTCCGAAAAGCAGCCAGCCACTATGAATTTAAAGAAATGCAGGAAGCAGAGGCGATCGTGGATGATCTTCTCAGAAAATATCCGGATGCTCCGGGATTCCTGAAATTTAAATGCCGGTTTGTGATGGAGCGCCTGGAAGGACCGCAGAATGCTTCGGAAGCGGAGAAATTTCTGTCTTACTGCCTGAGAGTATTTCCCCAGGATGGATATTTTATGAAATATAAGGGGGATCTTCTCTGGAAAAAGGGCCTCCGGAACGAAGCAATGGCAGAGTATCTGAAAGCCAGAGAATGCACCAATAACGGCATTGTGCAGCTGGAACTGGATAAATTCCTGAAAAAACAGAAGTCCCAGGCGATCCGGGACTGTCGGGATCTGCTTGGAAGCCAGAGAAGATCAGAAGCACTCTCTCTGATGGAATTTTGGAGCAGACTGATGCCGGAGGATGAGGAGATCAGAGGCGCTCTTTATCTTGCGAAGGTATATTCCGTCCGTACAAAAGGGGAGCTGGAAGAGCTGGTGAGAGAGCTTTGCAAAGAACTGGGGATCACCGGTAATTCTCCAAGGGAGGGAACCCTTGAGGAGCCAGTGTACAAAGAGGCACTTACCTGTGCATGGCAGAGATTCGGCTATCCCAAAGCACTGGCAGAGGGCCGTACCAGGATCCTGTGCAGTGAGGAAGAGGGCGAGATGGAATATCTGGCAGAGGAGATCCGCAGCTTTCTGGTCCATAAGGAATGGCAGGGAGAGGTATACAAGCTTCTGGGAGATATCCGGAAGAAACAGGGGCGTACCCGGGAAGCCTTCGAAAATTATTTCCTGGCATTGGATCATGAGCCGCATCCCTATATAAAAAATGAGCTTTCCAGGATCTTCCTGGAGGATCTTTACGATGGAAGCCGGCGTACCGGATTTTTCGCAAAGAAGGCAGACGTGACAGAATTTCTGAACAGCTGGCTAGATAAGTATAAAAGTCAGGAGGAGCTTCAGGAGCTTCTGAAGCGGATCCTGTAATGACAGATCAACAGAAACGAGGCAGAGTGTATTGAACAGAGAACAGCAGAAAGTACTGGAACTTCTAAAAGAAATAGATACCATATGCAGAAAAAATAAGATCACATATTATCTTTCTCCGTATCTTACCCTCTGTGCGGTAACGGAGCGCCCTTTTCCCATGAATCCGGCAAGCAATGATATTTATATGAAGACCGGTGATATGGCCCGGTTTAAAAACATCTTTGACGAAGAACCGGAGCTGCGCAGAGCTCTGGAATCTATGGAGAATAACAGCCGTTTCCCCGGATTTTTTCTGCGTTATACAGATAAAGATACATTGTTTTATAAGCTGGACGAGTATGGAAAATACAAACATCCGGGACTGGGGATCAATATCCTTCCGCTGCAGTGTGAATATGGTCCAAAGGGAAAATATCTCTGGAACCGTATGCGCGAAGAGGGATGGAAGAGGATCTACGGAAAAAAAGGCAAGTGGCGGAACCGGCGTGAGCTGGGAGGTATCTGGATGGTGCGAGTCCTTTCCCTTTGCGGACGAGGCTGGCTGGCAAAGAGCATATTCCGGGATCTGCTCCGGCAGCCGCAGGATGGCGCAAAAACATATGTACTCCGATATTTTGACCAGAATCTTTATTTTCCTGCGCATATTTTTGAAAATCCCGGGGAGGCAATGCTTGGAGGAGAATCCTTTATGGTCCCGGGAAACACAGACAGCTATCTCACCCGGGCCTACGGCAAAAATTATCGAAATAAGTCAATGGAAAACTATGTTCCCGGCTCGCTGGTGGTGTGCAGCACACTGATCCCATGCGAGGAATTTCTGCAGCAGTCAAAGGAACTGAAGAAATTTGCTTCTGTCAGGAAGAAAAGGGAAAAGCGCAGGCAGTTTGGAATGAATTACCGGGAATATCTTGCACAGTGCTGGGATTATGCAAAATTCTGCGGGGAAAAATATACCTGTGCACTGGCTTATCGCAAAAAGCTCAGCTATATCCGGAATCTCTTCAAAAATGAAGATTATGTGGAACTGGAAAAAGCATTTGCAGGATATACCAGGATGAATGATCGCTGCCTGAAATATGAAGAAGCATTTGAAACAGATCCGGAGGTTTTTGACCTGTATCTTAAGTATCTGGAAAAAACAGGAAGGATCTCGTATATGGAGAAGGTAAAAAAATATGTCTAAGGTCAAGCTTACAGATTATGTTGTGGAATTTTTGCAGAAAAAAGGGATTCATGATTTCTTTGGATACCAGGGAACCATGATCGCACATCTGGTAGATTCCATTGAGAAGAATCCCCATGTAAGAAGTCATTCCAGCTATCATGAGCAGGGAGCTGCTTTTGCCGCCTGTGGTTATGCTCAGGCAAAGAATGCCTGCGGCTGTGCCTATGCCACCAGTGGTCCGGGAGCTGCCAATCTGCTTTCCGGTGTGGCAGATGCGTATTTCGATTCTCTTCCGGTGATCTTTATCACCGGACAGCTGAATACCTATGAATATTCCGGTATTACAGGCCTTCGTCAGCAGGGCTTTCAGGAGATCGATATGGTTTCCATGGCAAAGCCGGTAACCAAGTACGCGGTGCAGGTCCGTGATCCGAAAAATATCGTTCGTGAACTGAATCTTGCATGGCAGATCGCCAATACAGGACGGAAAGGGCCGGTTCTTATCGATCTTCCTATGAATGTGCAGAGAGGCGAGGTGGAAGATCCGGCTTATGATATGGAATTTTCCGAGGAAGAGATCGAGACAGCTGTATATGGAAAAAATGATCCGGAAAACGGGGCAGCCTTTTACAGGGATGCAGTTGCAAAGGCGGATTCTTCTGATGGAGCAGAGGCGGCAGAATATATTCTGAATAAGATCAGGACTGCAAAACGGCCGGTATTTATGATCGGTCACGGAGCTTCCGGAGAAGCAGAAAAAATGCTCACAGATCTGGCGCGTGCCCATCACATTCCAGTGATCACAAGCGTACTTGCCCGGTCCGCACTGAGCTTTGATGATCCTTTGAACTTCGGGTGCATCGGAGGTGCCTACGGACACCGGTATGCAAATATGATCGCCAATGCAAAAAGCGACCTTCTGCTCTGCTTTGGAATTTCCCTGTGTACCCGTCAGATTGGTACTAAGGTTCATGAGTTTGCGAAGAATGCCGAAATCATCCGTGTGGATATTGATCCTTATAATCTTCAAAGAGAGATCCATGAGGGAAGAGAAGGTGAGAAATGCTTTTGCGTCAGCGCAGAGACTGTGGTGCGTAAGCTGACAGAGCAGCAGGCACAGATCGGTTCCTATGAGGAATGGCTTGCTGTCTGCCAGAAGATCCGTAAGGAACTTTGGAAAGTGGACGATGAGACACCGCAGCGTTATCCGAACCGCATGATCGCATATTTGAGTGATCAGCTTTCCGATACCGGAGCGGTTGCTGTGGATGTGGGACAGCATATGGTATGGAGCTATCAGTCCTTCCACAATCAGCAGGGGCAGAAGACACTTTTTTCCGGCGGACATGGTGCTATGGGATATGCACTTCCGGCGGCTATCGGAGCTTATTATGCTACCGGCAAGCCGGTGGCATGTATCTGCGGAGACGGAGCCTTCCAGATGAATATCCAGGAGCTACAGTGGGTGAAGCGTGAGAATATCCCAGTGAAGATGATCGTAATGAATAATGAGGCTCTGGGAATGATCCGTCATCTTCAGAGAGATTATTTTGACTGTGTATATGCGGATACCTCCGATGGCAGCGGATTTTCATCCTGCGATTTTACAGATGTGGCGCAGGCCTACGGAATTCCTGCAAAGCGCATCCAGGGAGAAGACGTGGAAAAATATGCCGGTGGATTCCTGGAGCAGAACGGACCGGAGCTTCTGGAGATCATGCTGGAGCATGGAACCTACGCATACCCGAAGACCTGTCTGGGTGAGCCGATCCACAATCAGCAGCCTTATATACCGAAACCGATATTTGATGAACTGATGGAGCTGTAAAATGGGAAAAATAACTGTGATCACAGGCGGTACCTCTGGAATCGGAAGAGGGATCGCCGAAAAGATCCTGGCAGAGTCAGCAAAAGCTGACAGGATCTTTGTAACATATGGACATGATGAGAAGAAGGCACTGTCGTTTCAGGAGAGCCTTCCTGAGGAAAAAAGATCTCAGGTGACTTTGATAAAGGCAGATATGTCTTCCTATGAAGAGATGATGGTTTTTGTGGAGGAGCTGAAAAAGCAGACAGACCATATTGACTGGCTTGTAAGCAATGCCGGCATCAGTACCTACGCAAAATATGAAGACTACAGCTTTGAGGAGTGGACACGGATCGTAAACACCAATCTTTCCGTACCTGTATTTATGGTAAAAGAGCTGAGATCCATGATGGTGGAGGGCGGCAGTGTGCTCTTTACCGGTTCCTATGCAGGACAGCAGGCGTATTCTTCCTCCCTTGTATATGGAGTCACCAAGGCAGCCATCCATTTTCTGACAAGATCCCTGGTAAAGGAATTTGAGCCAAAGGGCATCACAGTCAACGCTATTGCACCTGGCTTCATCGAAACTCCGTGGCACAGCGCTCGCACCCAGGAGAGCTACGACCGTATCAACCGGAAGATCGCACTCCACAGGTTTGGAACTGTGGAGGAAGTGGCGGATATGGCTTATGCAGTGCTGTCTAACGGATATATGAACGGCAGTGTGGTGGATATCCACGGTGGTTATGACTACTTTTAATAGAAGTTGAAAGTGTGCAGGAAGACAGAAGAAGACATGTTGTGCCTGCACATAAGGGTCTTCTTATTACTTTCTGTACAGGGCGACGTCCCGAAAACGAAATGCAGCGAAGCAGAATCGGGTTTGCGCACTTGAGACGTCCGTACGGAATCTGTGAAATTCTTTATATTTAAGCGAAAAAGGCTTGACTTGCACACCTGCTCTGTGATAAAATTGACGAGCGACATGGAAGTTAGGTCTTTTTTTTATGCCCGAAAATGACGACGGATATACGTTCCGGGCGGCATAGAAGACCATGCAAATGAAAACACTGGAGGTGGAAGTTGTGCGCGTTAAGATTACATTAGCATGCACCGAGTGCAAGCAGCGTAACTACAATATGACGAAGGAGAAAAAGAACCATCCTGAGAGAATGGAGACCAAGAAATATTGTAAGTTCTGTCATACACACACTCTGCACAAGGAAACAAAGTAATCACAGAGATTTGTGAGGTTATGCTATGGAAAAACAGAAATCTGAGGATAAGCCGCAGAAGAAAAGTTGGTTTCAGGGACTTCAGTCAGAATTTGAGAAGATTGTCTGGACAGACCGTCCCACACTGGCAAAGCAGACTGTTGTGGTCGTGATCATCACGATCATCCTGGCAGTGGTTATCAGTGTAATGGATTCCGGAATTCTGGAATTCATTAATTTCTTAATGAAGTAAGGACAAGGTGATTATATGTCAGAAGCAGCAAAATGGTACGTTGTCCATACCTATTCCGGGTATGAGAACAAGGTAAAAGCCAACATTGAAAAGACGATCGAGAACAGACACCTGGAAGACCAGATCCTGGAGGTACGTGTTCCGCTGCAGGATGTAGTGGAGATGAAGAACGGAACCTCAAGACAGGTTCAGAAAAAGATGTTTCCAGGCTATGTGCTTCTCAATATGGTGATGAATGACGATACCTGGTACGTTGTCCGTAATACCCGCGGTGTTACAGGATTCGTAGGACCGGGATCAAAGCCTGTGCCTCTTACAGAAGAGGAAATGATGCCGCTTGGTATCCAGAAACCGGATATCGAAGTGGACTTCGCAGAGGGCGACATGGTAGTCGTTACCGGTGGTGCATGGAAAGATACAGCAGGTGTGATCACAGGTATCAACATGCAGAAACAGACGGTAACGATCAATGTTGAGCTTTTCGGTCGTGAAACACCGGTAGAAATAAGTTTCACAGAAATCAAAAAAGCTGAGTAATTCAAAAACAAGGTAACAGCAAGTGGGAGGGACACACCCCCGCCAATACCACATAGGAGGTGCCGAAAATGGCAAAGAAAGTAACAGGATATATCAAATTACAGATTCCGGCTGGTAAAGCAACTCCAGCACCACCTGTAGGTCCGGCTCTTGGACAGCATGGTGTAAACATCGTACAGTTTACTAAGGAGTTCAACGCAAGAACAGCTGATCAGGGAGATCTTATCATCCCGGTTGTCATCACTGTTTACGCTGACAGAAGTTTCAGCTTCATAACCAAGACTCCGCCGGCAGCAGTTCTTCTTAAGAAAGCTGCAAACATCAAATCTGGTTCCGGTACACCGAACAAGACCAAAGTAGCTAAAGTTACTAAGGCACAGGTTCAGGAGATCGCTGAGCTGAAGATGAAAGACCTCAATGCAGCATCCATCGAGGCTGCTATGAGCATGATCGCCGGTACAGCAAGAAGTATGGGAATCGAAGTCGTAGACTAATAAATACCGAAGCTTAAGTTCGGGGTTCCCGTAGAAAAAGTGAAATTTTCAAGTGGGAGGGCTTTTCCCCGCAAATACCACAGGAGGTTATAGAAATGAAACGAGGAAAGAAATATGTGGAAGCTGCGAAAGCAGTAGACCGCGCAACATTATATGATGCACCAGAGGCTATCAGCCTTGTTAAAAAAGCAGCTGTAGCTAAGTTCGACGAGACCATCGAAGTTCACATCCGTACAGGCTGCGATGGACGTCACGCAGATCAGCAGATCCGTGGAGCAGTTGTTCTGCCACACGGAACAGGTAAAAAAGTTCGTGTACTTGTATTTGCTAAAGATGCTAAGGCAGAAGAGGCAAAGGCAGCAGGAGCAGACTTCGTAGGAGCTGAGGACCTCATTCCGAAGATCCAGAACGAGGGATGGCTTGACTTTGACGTTGTAGTTGCAACACCGGATATGATGGGCGTTGTAGGTCGTCTTGGTCGTGTACTTGGACCGAAAGGTTTAATGCCAAACCCGAAAGCTGGTACTGTAACAATGGACGTAACAAAAGCTGTTAACGACATTAAAGCAGGTAAGATCGAGTATCGTCTTGACAAATCCAACATCATCCATGTTCCGATCGGAAAGGCTTCCTTTACCGAGGAGCAGTTAAGCGACAACTTCCAGACGCTTATGGGAGCTATCACAAAGGCTAGACCTAGCACACTGAAAGGTCAGTATCTGAAGAGCGTTACAATCGCTCCGACAATGGGACCTGGTGTTAAGCTTAACCCGATTAAATTAGCTCAGTAATAAATTTTAAATACCCTGTACAGAGGAAACTTTGTATGGGGTATTTTTTTATACATTTATACACCTTGATTTTTGGGGGCAAAAATCCTACAATAAGGCACAAACAGAGTTGTAACAGACCGAAAGCTCATCAGAGCTTTTTCATATAGATTTTACAGAAGAAAATAATAATCATGTTAATATAAAAAAGATGGGGAAAACGTTTCTGTAAGTAAAACTTACAGATGAATTTGTCGGAACAGGGAGTATAAATTGAGATCAAAAAAGCGTAAAGCGAAGAAAATAAAAAAACAGGTAAACAAAATAAAAATGATACTCTGCCTGGTGGTAGAGGCTATCGTGATCCTGACACTTGTAGTGATCATCGGCTGGAATAAAGGGGTAGGTGACTGGATGGAGTCTCTGCAGAGACCGGTTGTCCGTAAGCTTGAGATGAGCGGTATCAACAGTCCCTACGCAGTGCTGATGCAGGTAAAAGGCGGAAAGATCATCGGAAATATGAAGGGCGATGAGAAGATCTATCCGGCTTCCATGACGAAGATCATGACGGTGATCGTGGCTATTGAGAACCTGGATGATCTGGATCAGGAGATCACTCTGACCCAGGAAATGTTCCAGGGGCTTTATGAGCAGGATGCCACCCAGGCAGGCTTTCAGCCCGGTGAGACCGTGCGGGCCATCGACCTTCTTTATGGTGCCATGCTGCCATCCGGTGCGGAGTGTTGTATCGCACTGGCGGATACCGTAGGCGGTTCCAGGGATGGATTTGTGGAGCTGATGAATAAGAAGGCACAGAGGATTGGAATGAATGATACACATTTCTGTGATACGACAGGGCTTCATGATCCGGATCATTACAGTACAGTGAGAGATATTGCGGTGCTGCTCAGGTATGCGCTTCGGAACGATACGTTCAGAGAGATCATTGAGAGTCCGCGGCATTCCACAGGAGTGACGAATATCCATCCCAGCGGGATCACATATTACAGTACCATGTTCAAAAATCTTTCTGACCCTTCCGTTACCGGCGGCAAGATCCTGGGCGGCAAGACAGGATATACCAGCGAGGCGGGTCTGTGTCTTGCAAGCTTTGCAGAGATTTACGACAGGGAATACATACTGGTAACGGCAGGCGCATCGGGAAATACCGGAAGCCCACTCCATGTGGAGGATGCGGTGACGATCTATAACCGCCTTGGAAAGGCCATTGAGGCACAGATGACAGGCAGTGATGGATCGGAGTCTTGAAAAGATAAAGGACAAATTTTGTGTATCGCGAAGCGTGTTGCAGAGAACGGAGTGAACAGTAATATTTTTGGATAAATAAACACTGGCACAGAGGTGTATGCTGCTGTATTGGCAGCATAACGCTTCTGTGCCGTTTTTTGATTCTTCAAAATGAAATCGTATAGCGGGAACCTGCAATGTATTCACGGCTGATGTAAAGCGGATTTCCATCAGGAGCTTCCATATAGGAATCCAGGATCAGCACGGGATCGCCGGAAGACAGACGCAAAGTTTTTGCCATATCCGGGGAGGCTGCAGTAACAGAAATGGTGCTGCGGCTGGATTCTGCGATCGTACAGCGGTAGGTGTTTTTGATATATTCAAAAAAAGAACCGTTTTCTACAGCGTTCGGATCAAAATCCGGGAAAAGCCGTGTGGGGAGCCAGGTGTGAACATCAATAACCGGAATACTGTCAGCCAGAAGAAGACGTTCCAGGAAAAAAACTTCCTCATCCGAAGTAAGCTGCAGAAAATCAGAGGTTACGCTGTTCGCAGGTTTTTTGCAGAAGGACAGTACGTGAGATTCCGGAATCCGGTCATTCTGACGGCAGGATTCGGAAAAGCTCATATTTTTCTGGGATTCAAATTTCCGGAAGATCATGGGGGATTTTACAAAGGTTCCTTTTCCCTGATGCTTGATAAGATAGCCCTGTGTGCAAAGCTCCTCCACGGTACGTCGGACAGTGATCCGGCTGACATGGTAAAGATCGGCAAGCTCCGGCTCAGGAGGGATTTTTTCTCCGGGCTTATAAGTACCGTTTTTGATCTGCTGGGTGATGATATCCATAAGCTGCTTGTAAAGCGGCTGGATTGAATTTTTATTTAACATGAAAATATCCTTTCTGAGGTTGTTCATAAAAGATATTTTACTATAGTGCGGATGTATTTGTCCAGTAAGGGACAAACCTCTGCAGTGCGTCAGAAGGTATATTGGATGAATAATTAATCATAAATCATGAATATACTCTTTACTATAACGTTATAATATGTTATATTCTTCAAAAAGGTAAAATGCAAAAGTACAAGAAGGAGAAATTCATCTGAAAATCCGAAAAAACCTGTATTTTCAATGGATTCAGAGGATTCTCAGACGAATTTCCACGAAAACCGGAGGATGAAAATGGACGCAGTAAAAATCGTAAATAAGATCAACAAAGAGCATGGAACAATCAAAAATGTGTATTTTCTTGCATGCGGAGGATCTCTTGTGGATCTGTATCCGGGATATTATTTTGTCCGTGCGGAATCCGCAGTGATGGATGCACAGTGGATCCCTGCAAGAGAGTTTGCACTGACACCGCCGAAGAAGCTGGGAAAAGACAGTCTTCTGATCATCTGCTCCCACAGTGGCAAGACAAAGGAGTGTCTGGAGGCAGCAAAAACAGGAATGGATGCAGGTGCGGCTGTTGTTACAATGACACATGCGCCAGGTTCTCCATGTGATACCGATAAATGGATCTCCGTTGTATACGACTGGGCACCGGGGGTAAAGGAAGCAGAGAAGCCTCAGGGAATCGTACTTCGTATTCTTAATGAGCTGATGAAGGTACAGGAGCCGGGATATAAGCTTTACGATAAGATCGTGGAAGGCTTTGAAAAGATCGATGATGTTATTGCAGCTGCAGTGAAGGATCAGCAGAATGCAGCATGGCTTTTTGCAGAAAAATATTCAGAGGAACCGAACCTTTATATCATGGCATCGGGAGCTTCCTATTCTCAGGCATATGGCTTTGCGATCTGCTCACTTCAGGAAATGCAGTGGATGGACTGCGGTTATCTGAACAGTGCGGAATATTTCCATGGACCGTTTGAGGTAACGGATGAGGATCATCTTTATATCCTTATGATGAGCCGGGGCAGAAATCGTATGATGGATGCGCGTGTGCTGACTTTCCTTGAAAAATACGGAAAGAAATACGAAGTGATCGATGCGGATAAGCTTGGTATGGAAGCAATTGATGACAGCTGTGTGGAATATTTTACCCCGATGCTGTTCTACACCATGACGACCGTTTACCGTACCGCTCTCCAGGATAAACGCCGTCATCCGCTGGATATGAGAAGATATATGGGCGTTGTAGAGTACTAAAGGTGCTACTGTGCCTGTGCACAGAGAAAGGGAAAATATGAGTAAATACAGTACAAGGCTTCTTGGCTTCGGAGACAATGTAGTGGATATCTATGATCATCTGAAAACCATGTATCCAGGCGGAAACTGCGTAAACGTCAGTGTTTACGGAAAGATGGCCGGATGTGAAAAAACAGCGTATATGGGATATTTCGGAGATGACGACAGAGCAGAACTGATCATGGATACACTGGAAAAAATCGGCGTGGAAACCGTAAAGTGCAGACAGCTGCACGGCGAGAACGGTTATTCCAGGATCACATTAAAAGACGGAGACCGTGAGTTCCTGGATTTTAATGATGGTGGTATCCGTGGAAAAACACCGTATATCCTTGATCGTTTTGATCTGGAATATATGAAAGGCTTTGATGTGGTACATAGCGGAAATTACTCTTTTACGGAGGAAGAGCTGCATAAGATCAAAGAGGCGGGAATTCCGGTTTCTTTTGACTTTTCTGATGATTCCACAGAGGAATATTATGAAAAAACAGCACCGGAGGTTACTTACGCATTTTGCTCCTTTGACGGAACCGACCAGGAGGCAGAAGAGCATCTGAAAAAGATCATCTCCATGGGGCCGAAGCTTGCCATGGCCTCCAGAGGAGCCAAGGGCTGCATTCTTTATGACGGAAGGAATTTTTACCGACAGCCGGCAGCGCCGCTTACGGAAGTAAAAGATACTCTTGGCGCCGGGGATTCACTGATCGCATCTTTCCTTACCGGGTATATCGGAAGAAGGAAAAACGGCATGGCGGAGGAAACCGCGATCTGTGAAAGTCTTGAAGAGGCAGCTGCTTTTGCAGCGGGCATTTGTGGCATGGAAGGTGCTTTTGGCTACGGAAAAAAATATGAATAGCAGGAGGGGAAAATAATGGGACGCAATGGAAAAAGCAGAGCTCTTATCTGTTTTGTACTGTGTATGATCATGGCTCTGCCGATATATTTCAGCAGTGCAGTGGCAGTAAAAGCGGCAGAACAGCAGACCATCATCATAGGAACGAACGCAGAGTATTCACCATTTGAATACCTGGATGATAATGGAAATATTACAGGTTTTGATTACGATCTTCTGGAGGCGATCGCCAAGGAAGAAAACGTAAAGCTGGTATGGAAGGATATGCCCTTTGATTCCCTGATGGGTTCCATGGAGGCTGGTGATGTACAGGTGATCGCAGCCGGGATCGGACCTACGGAGGACCGTAAAAAAAGCGTTGATTTTTCCGATGTTTATTACACCGGTACACAGTGCATCATCAGCCGTAAGGATAATCCGATCAAGGATTTTGAGGAGATGTCCGGAAAAACCGTTGCAGTTCTGGAGGGTGCACAGAGTGATATGATCGCATCCGGCGAGACTACCGATTACGGTGAAGTTAAGGATGCCAAAGTAAAAAGATTTAAAAACGCTTCCAGTGCAGTCATGGAGCTGAAAAACGGTGGAGCAGATGCAGTTCTGATCGACAATATCATGGCTGAGATTTACTGCAAACAGAACTCAGACCTGCAGTATGAGTCCGTGCCAAGTACAGCAGAGGATACGGTTTTCTGTATTGAAAAAGGAAACACAGAGCTTGTCCAGATCATCAATGACGGGCTTGCAAAAGTAAAAAAATCCGGGGAATATGATGATCTTTATCAGAAGTATTTTGTGGATACACTTGAAAACAGCGAGGATGTGACAGATGTAGCAGCAACCGATGGTTTTCTGGGACTTTTAAGCTTTATTTTCCTTCAGGATAATCGTTGGAAGTTTTATATTAACGGTCTTGGGATTACGCTGATCGTTTCCCTTTTGTCAGTGATCGTAGGTATCCTGATCGGTCTTGTAGTGGCTCTGGTACGTCTTGGAGCTGCGAAAAAAGGCAGAAGAACCATTCTTTCCACGATCGCGGATATTTATGTTGATGTGATCCGTGGAACACCGTCAGTCCTTCAGCTGATGATCATCTATTTTGCAGTGTTCCACAGCAGGCTGGGATATGTGGCAGCAGTGGTCAGCTTCGGTATCAACAGCGGTGCATATGTTTCCGAGGTTATCCGCGGAGGTATTTTATCTGTAGACAAGGGCCAGAGCGAGGCTGGTCGTTCTCTGGGCCTTGGGTATAAAGATACCATGCGTTTCATTATCATTCCGCAGGCTGTAAAAACCATCCTTCCGGCAATGGGTAATGAGTTTATCCAGCTGATCAAAGAAACATCTATTTTAGGTTATGTAGGTATCATGGATCTGACAAAAGCGGCAAGCTATGTTTCTTCCCGTACTTATCAGATGTTCATACCGCTGATCGTTGCAGGTATCATGTACTATCTGATCGTGAAGTGCCTGAGCCTTCTGCTGAAGAGATTTGAAAGGAGACTGAGAGAAAGTGATTGATGTTAAAAATCTGAAAAAGTCCTTCGGGGATGTACACGTATTAAAGGGAATCACAACTCACGTAAACAAGGGTGAGTGTATCTGCATCATCGGTCCGTCCGGCTCCGGAAAATCTACATTTCTGCGATGTCTGAACCTTCTGGAAAAACCGGAGGAAGGCGAGATCACCGTAAACGGACAGCAGCTTCTGGATCCGAAGCTGGATGTAGATAAATTCAGGGAAAATGTGGGAATGGTTTTTCAGCATTTTAATCTGTTTCCAAATATGACAGTATTGAAAAATATCACCCTTGCGCCGGTGCGCCTTGGCAAATGGAATGTAGCGGAAGCTGATCAGAAGGCGAGGGCTCTTTTGAGAAGAGTCGGCCTTGAAGAAAAAGCCGATGTCTATCCAGGAAAGCTTTCAGGCGGACAGAAGCAGAGGGTTGCCATTGCCAGAGCCCTTGCAATGAATCCCCAGGTGCTTCTGTTCGACGAGCCGACATCAGCTCTTGATCCGGAGATGGTCGGAGAGGTTCTTGAGGTTATGAAGGAGCTTGCAAAAGAAGGCATGACCATGCTGGTGGTTACCCATGAGATGGGATTTGCAAGGGAGGTCAGTGACAGAGTGCTTTTTATGGATGATGGGGTGATTCTTGAGGATAGAAATCCGAAAGAACTGTTTGGGGATCCTCGAGAGGAAAGGACGAAGGAGTTTCTTTCCAAAGTGTTGTAGGGTTTTTCGTGGAAAAGTTCTGCTTTGAAAAAGCGGGGAAATTCGTGGGGAGGGGAGGCACTCGGAGTTGCGAAGCCCGTTTCCCCTCCCCACACCCCACCCCTCCGGGCACGCCGCTGTGCTACGCCTTGGAGTGTGTTAATTTATCGGCTTAGTCCTGTATGCTGCTGTATTGGCAGTGTCAGGCTGAGCCGATTTTTATTTCGTCGGACGGGAAAGCGGCCCGCGCAGCGGGCCTGTTCCCTGTTGTTAATGGGAGCGGGTTTATGTCAGTGATGCGACAATAGACGGGAGCAAGTGAGCGCCGGCAATACAGCAACAGGCAGAAGTAGGTCTATGCCAGTGATGCGACAACAGACGGGAGCAAGTGAGCACCGGCAATATAGCAACAGGCAGAAGTAGGTCTATGCCAGTGATGCGACAACAGACGGGAGCAAGTGAGCGCCGGCAATACAGCGACAGGCAGGAGCAGGTCAGCACCAGCAATACAACAGGCAGGAGCAGATTAGCTCCAGCAATAGAACAACAGGCAGGAGCAGATCAGCGCCAGCAATACAACAACCACCAGGAACAGGTCTGCTGCGCAGACCGCCTTCCGTCCGGCGAAAAAAAATCGGCTCAGCCTGATGCCACCAATACAGCAGCATACAGGCATTTGCCAATACACTACCCCATACCACAGCGCAGAACAGCGACGTGCCCGGAAAGGGGGAGCGCGAGGGGGAAAAGCGGGCTTCGTAACTCCGAGCGCCTTTCCCCCTCGCAAACTTGCCCACGCCAAAGTGTCCCCCCTGGAAAGGAAACGCCCTCCGCCAGGAGCGTCCGTCAGACGCCCGACATTGTACAATATCTGGTACAATTTTCTCATTATTTTTATCAATAATACAATTACATGTATATTATAAAGAACATACTTCCAAGCTGTTGACTTTAAATTCGGAATCTGTTATCTTATGGTCGTCATGAGAAATGTTATATATTACTAACTGCGCGGGCAGTGAACGAAATATTGAGACAACAGGAAAGGATGTGTAACAAATTGGCAAAAGTTGATTTTGAACAGTGGAATGGTTTTAAGGGTGATCGTTGGAAAGAGAAGATCGATGTTCGTAATTTCATCAGTATGAACTATACACCATATGATGGAGATGCTTCCTTCCTGGAAGCACCAACAGAGGCAACAGATAAACTCTGGGGCAAGCTTCAGGAGCTTCAGAAAGAAGAGCGTGCTAAAGGCGGCGTTCTTGATATGGAGACAGAGGTAGTAACAGGAATTACAGCATACGGTCCTGGATATATCGATGAGGAACTCAAAGACCTGGAGCAGGTTGTAGGTCTTCAGACAGACAAACCTCTGAAACGTGCTTTCATGCCATACGGCGGAATCAAAATGGCAGAGCAGGCATGTGAGACTTACGGATACCATGTAAGCGACAAGATCAAAGATGTTTTTAACAACTATGAGTTCAAAACACACAACCAGGGTGTATTCGATATCTACACACCGGAGATGAAGAGAGCACGTCACAACAAGATCCTTACAGGACTTCCGGATACTTACGGACGTGGACGTATCGTAGGTGATTACAGACGAGTAGCTCTTTACGGAATCGATCATCTGATCGCATGCAAGGAGAGAGATTTCGCAGCATGCGACCGTCAGGGTATGAGACGTTATGACTTCCAGCTTCGTGAGGAGATCGCAGATCAGATCCGTGCTCTGAAGAAAATGAAAGAAATGGCTCAGATCTATGGCTTTGATATTTCCCAGCCGGCTAAGAATGCAAAGGAAGCATTCCAGTGGCTGTACTTTGGATATCTTGCAGCAATCAAAACTCAGAACGGAGCTGCAATGAGTGTTGGACGTATCTCCACATTCCTTGATATCTATATTGAGAGAGACCTTGAGAACGGAACTCTTACAGAGAAAGAGGCACAGGAGCTTGTTGACCATATCGTAATGAAATTCCGTATGGTTAAATTCGCTCGTATCCCGTCTTACAACCAGCTCTTCTCCGGTGACCCGGTATGGGCAACTCTGGAAGTAGCAGGTATGGGACAGGACGGACGTTCCATGGTAACAAAGAACGACTATCGTTTCCTTCATACACTTGAGGATATGGGACCGGCTCCGGAGCCGAACCTTACAGTTCTCTACTCTTCAAGACTGCCTGAGAACTTCAAGAAATATGCAGCAGACATCTCTGTTACAACAAGTTCCATCCAGTATGAGAACGATGACGTTATGCGTCCGGTATGGGGCGATGACTACAGCATCTGTTGCTGTGTATCTGCTACAGAGACAGGTAAAGAGATGCAGTTCTTCGGTGCTCGTGCAAACCTTGCAAAATGCCTTCTTTACGCGATCAACGGTGGTGTTGATGAGAAGACAAAACAGCAGGTAGGACCGCAGTATCAGCCGATCACTTCCGAGTACCTTGACTATGATGAGGTAATCGCAAAATATGATCAGATGATGGACTGGCTTGCACATCTGTATGTTGGAACACTGAACATGATCCACTACATGCATGATAAATACTACTATGAGGCAGCTGAGATGGCACTTATCGATACAAAGGTTGACCGTTCCTTCGCAACAGGTATCGCCGGATTCTCACACGTAGTAGATTCCCTTTCCGCTATCAAATATGCAAAAGTAAAAGCAATCCGTGACGAGGACGGAATCACAACAGACTTCCAGGTTGAGGGTGACTTCCCACGTTATGGTAACGATGATGACAGAGCAGACGAGATCGCAACAACTCTGCTTTCCACATTCCTTGAGAAACTGAAACACATCCATACCTATCGTGATTCCAAGCCAACTACATCCATCCTTACCATCACATCCAACGTTGTTTATGGTAAAGCTACAGGATCTCTTCCGGACGGAAGAAAAGCCGGCGAGCCTCTGGCACCGGGAGCAAACCCGTCTTACGGCGCAGAGCAGAACGGACTTCTTGCTTCCCTGAACTCTGTTGCAAAGCTTGACTATGAGGATGCCCTTGACGGAATCTCCAATACTCAGACGATCAACCCGGATGCACTTGGCCATTCTGAGGAAGAGCGTACAGAGAATCTTGTAAATGTACTTGACGGATACTTTGACCGTGGTGCACATCACCTCAATGTAAACGTATTCGGTAAAGAGAAACTTATCGATGCTATGGAGCATCCGGAAAAAGAGGAGTATGCAAACTTCACGATCCGTGTTTCCGGATACGCTGTTAAGTTCATCGACCTTACAAGAGAGCAGCAGCTTGACGTTATCGCAAGAACCTGCCACGAAAGGATGTAATAAAAAATATGGACGACCAGAAAAAAATCACTGGCTACGTCCACTCACTGGAGAGCTTCGGCTCTGTTGACGGACCAGGAGTCCGGTATGTGATCTTTTTGAGCGGCTGCGCCATGCGCTGTCAGTTCTGCCACAATCCGGACACCTGGCAAATGAAAACAGGGACGGAGTACACAGCAGATGAGCTGCTTGAAAAAGCCTGTCGATACCGCTCTTACTGGGGAAGTAAGGGCGGTATTACTGTGAGTGGAGGCGAGCCACTGTTACAGATCGATTTCCTCACTGAGCTGTTCAGAAAAGCAAAAAAACTTGGGATCCACACAACACTTGATACCAGCGGCAACCCTTACACAGAAGAGGGTCCGTGGTATGAAAAATGGGAAGAGCTGATGAAGTACACAGATCTTGTCATGCTGGATATCAAGCACATTGATGAGGAACAGCATAAGATCCTCACAGGATGTACCAATAAAAATATCCTTGCCATGGCCCGGAAGCTTTCCGATATGGGCGTATCCATGTGGATCCGTCACGTACTGGTTCCGGAACGCAATGACCGGGATGACTATCTCCACCGGCTGGCTGACTTTATTGCAACACTGAAGACAGTTAAGAGAGTGGAGGTTCTTCCATATCACACACTCGGAACCTTTAAATGGGAAAATCTGCATATTGATTATCCGCTGAAGGGAATTGATCCGCCAACGAAAGAACGTATCGAAAATGCGGAAAAAATCCTGGGAGCAGGTACACAGTAATAAAAAAACCATATCTTATGTCGAAAAACAGACATAGATATGGTTTTTTTGATGTTCACACCAGTTCTTTGTTTTTGATCAGCATTTCTTTGATGATATCCTGTGTATAGGAACCTAAGCGGCGCTGAGTATCCCGGTCAAGCTCTGAAGGAATGATAGGCTTGCCATATTCGATCACTACGTGTGTAGGTGTCATCTTCGGGAAATTGGCCTCCCAGATATTGGCAGAGTTGCTGATCGCAATAGGAATGATCGGGCTTTTGGCTCTGGCTGCGATCTTGAAGCTGCCGTCATGGAAAGGCAGCATTTCTGTTTCATCAGCATTCTTATTTCTGGTTCCTTCCGGGAAGATACATACGGAAATGCCGGATTTCACATAGTCTGCGGCCTGGAGGATCGTTTTCAGACCCTGCTTGATATCCTCTCTGTCGAGAAAGAGACAGTAGAGATTGCGCATCCAGTTGGAGAGCAGCGGATAATGTTCCATTTCCTTCTTGGCAACATAGCCGGTGCGGATCGGACAGCGGCTGTAGGTGAGCAGGATGTCGAAATAGCTCCGGTGGTTTGCTACATAGAGAACAGCCTGATCCTTTGGAACGTTTTCTTCGCCGATAACGGTGACTTTGGCGCCTGTGATCCACAGGATGAATTTGAATATGGTCTGTACCATGCGCAGAGAGCTGATATCCTTAGTCATGGGAGAAAATTTCCCGATGATCCATTCTACAAGGAGAACCGGAATGGTCAGCACCAGATAGGCGATCACCACGATACAAACAAGTATGAATCGAATCATGTCTTTTGTCCTTTCTGTTATAGATACTTGCGGAGAGTTCCGCAGTAAGATGGTATTTTTATATTATACGAAGAAAATCCGATAGTTGCAATAAATCTTTCCCTGCTCACATAGAATAAATACTGAATAATGGTTACTGTTTACTGGTGATCTTCCGCAAAGCGTGTTACTGAGAACGGAGTGAACAGTAACGAATCATGCAGGTGGCTTATATTATGAAAAAAGCAGTATTTCTGCGGATCGTGCTGACAGCTGCCGTGCTGGCACTGCTGCTTTCCGGGTGTCAATTTGTCCGGGTGGAGGAAGAAGAACGAAAACCGGTAGATTACATCGTTGTGGAACGCCGGGATATCCCGGAGGAGCTTTCCAGGCTTATGGAAGAAAAAAAGGAAAAGGAATTTCAGCTGAGTTATGAAACCGGAGAGGATCTTTACCTGGCCAAAGGGTACGGGCGGCAGATGAGTGGCGGATACAGCATCCAGGTAGAGGAGCTTGGAGAATCCTCGAATGGGATATTTTTTGTTACAAAACTTCTTGGACCGGAGGATCTTAAGGAGGCAGGAGTTCCGTCCTATCCCTGCATTGTGATAAAAACCCGGAAACAGGAAAAGCCGGTAACGTTCCGGGAAAGCAGCAGTCCGGTGAAAAAAGAGTCGGAGAAAGGGGAATAGACTGTGGAATTAAAAAAAGAAAGCATGCAGATATTAAAGGAAAAAAGCAGGGCAAAAAGTCAGATCACTTTTGATGAGGATTTTAATGTACCGGATGCAAAACCGGATGCAGGAAGACTGATCCAGAATAAGGGCAGGATCATTATGGATGATGTCCGTCTTACTGACGGGAAAGGTATTCTTACGGGAAATCTGCAGGTAGATATCCTTTATGTGGGGGAAGAAAGAGGGATCGTCAGCAGTCTTACTGCAAAACTTCCATTTGAGGAAACCTTGAACCTGAAGAATATCATAAACGGGGATAAAATGTGTCTGAAGTGGGAAATTGAAGATCTTACGATCCGCCTGATCCATTCCAGAAAGCTCAATATCAAAGCGTTGGTAACTTTTTGTGCGACTGTGGATGAAACAGAACAGATCCGCCTGCCGGTGGCGCTGGATGCAGAAGAGGTATCCGTCAGAAAAAAAACAGTCCGTTTTCTGGGACTTACCGTACATAAAAAAGATACACTCCGGATCAAGGATGAGTATACCATTGCCTCCAATCGTCCGGATATCGCCAGCCTGATTTGGTATACTATGGATATACGGGGGCTGGATCTGAAACCGGAGGAAAATGTGGTAAAGGCAAGAGGAGAGCTGTCCGTTTTTGTGCTGTACGGAGCTGAAGATACAGAAGCCCCGGTGCAGTGGCTGGAATATTCGCTGCCTTTTTCCGGAGAAGTGGAATGTCCGGACTGCACGGAGGAACTGATCCCGCTGATCGAAGCTTCGGTGATGCATCAGAGTCTGGAGGCCAAACCGGATGTCGATGGGGAAGAACGGATCCTTGTTTCGGATGTTGTGCTGGAGCTGGATATGAAATTTTTCAGGGAAGAGGAATATGATCTCATTACCGATGTGTATACACCGATCCGTGAATGTGTTCCGGAAGGAAAGAATGAGGTACTGGAACGGCTTCTGGTACGTAATTTTTCCAGATGCAGGATCAGTGACAGGATCCAGGTAAAGGAGACTCAGGGAAAAGTCCTCCAGCTGTGTCACAGTCAGGGAAAAGTGAAGATTGATAAGACCAGGATCGTAGAGAACGGTGTGCAGGCAGATGGCGTGGTCATGCTGAAGATCCTGTACATTATTGGAAATGATGATATGCCGTTTTATTCCATGGAGGCAATGATACCGTTTTCCCATATGGTGGAAGCAAGAGGGATCCGACAGGACAGCTGTTATCAGTTAAAAGCAAAGCTGGAGCAGCTTTCCGCAGCCATGGCAGATGGAAATGAGATCGAGATCCGGGCAACTGTAGGACTGGAGCTTCTGGCAGTTGCCAGAGAACCGGTATTTATCATTGAGAAAGTAGAGGAAAAACCACTGGATATGAAAAAACTCCAGGCTATGCCGGGAATCCTGGTTTATATGGTAAAACCGGGAGATGAATTGTGGGATATCGCAAGGAAATATCACACATCTATCCAGGAGATCCGGACGATCAATGCTCTTAAGGAAAATCAGGAACCCTCTCCGGGAACTCCGCTTCTTGTTGTGAAAAAAGTGGAAGGTCAGATCAAATAAAAAGTGGAATATTTTGCTGTTGAAAAGAATGTAAAAATCATATAAAATACATGTATAAATACTGTATACAAAGTACAAATGGAGGGGCTTATGCGTTTAAAAGCAATGGCAAAGATCAATCTCGGACTTGATGTTCTGGGAAAGAGAGAGGACGGTTATCATGAGGTACGCATGATCATGCAGACCATCCGTATGTATGATATCCTGGATATCAGAAAGACCAGACGGCCGGGGATCGTACTGACGACCAATCTTCCGTTTATTCCTACAGATCAGAGAAATCTTGTATATAAGGCAGCACAGATGCTGATGGAGGAGTTCGATGTTGAAGAGGGACTTTCCATCAAGCTTCGTAAATTTATCCCGGTGGCAGCAGGCATGGCAGGAGGCAGCTCCGATGCAGCGGCCGCATTTGTGGGTGTGAACCGGATGTTCCATTTAGGGCTTACCGAAGAACAGCTGATGGAACGTGCAGTAAAGGTCGGAGCAGATGTTCCGTATTGTATCATGCGGGGAACAGCTCTTGCGGAGGGAATCGGAGAGAAGCTGACCAGACTTCCGGAAGTTCCGAAATGTTATGTTCTGATAGGAAAACCGGGAATCAATGTTTCCACAAAAACAGCCTATGAGAATCTGAATCTGGAAGGGATCGGAAAACATCCGGACATCGATGGACTCATCGGAGCTATCAGAAATAATGATCTGTATGCCATGGCATCCAGAATGGAGAATGTATTTGAACCGGGGATCATCCGACAGTATCCTGTGATCGGCAATATCAAGAACCTTATGGAAGAAAAAGGTGCGCTGAAAGCCGTGATGAGCGGAAGCGGTCCTACTGTGTTTGGAATCTTTGATAACAGGGATAAGATGGCCGCGGCAGCCAGAAGCCTCAGAAAGAGCGGGCTTGCAAAGACTGTATTTGCCACGGATATTTACAATAGAGATGGAGGAGTTACAAATGACAAGTGATTTTTCTGTGGATATGAATGAATATCTGCCGCTTCGGGATGTTGTTTTTAACACCTTGCGGCAGGCAATCCTGAAGGGAGAGCTGAAGCCGGGCGAAAGACTTCTGGAGATTGCCCTTGCAGAGCGTCTTGGCGTGAGCAGAACACCGGTGCGTGAGGCTATGCGCAAGCTGGAGCAGGAAGGTCTTGTAGTGATGATCCCACGCAGAGGTGCACAGGTAGCCAGCATCACAGAAAAGGATCTGAACGATGTTCTGGAGGTGCGTATCGCCCTCGAAAATGTTGCCATAGAAAAAGCGTGCAAGCTGATCACAGAGGATGAGCTGGGAAGGCTCTGGGTGGCAGCCAAGGAATTTGAAAAAACAAAAGCAGAGGGAAATCTGGTCCGTCTGGCGGAAACCGATGTGGCTTTCCACGAGATCATATATCAGGCTTCTGATAATAAGCGTCTGAATCAGGTCCTGAATAATCTCCGTGAGCAGATGTATCGCTATCGTGTAGAGTATCTGAAGGAGGAGCAGACAAGAAATCTTCTGGTCAGTGAGCATGAAGAGCTGGTAAAAGCCATCCGTGAAGGAGATGTGCAAAAGGCGCAGGATATTTCTTTCCATCATCTGGAGAATCAACGAAAAGCGATCATCCGTACTATCCGCGCGGAGAATGAGGCCAAAGAGGCCGAGAAAAAAGAATAAGAACCGGATATGCGGGAATATTAAGAGAGATGTCATTGGGGCATCTCTTTTTTTTAACCGAATCAAGTAAGTTCCCTGTTTCAATTGCGAAAAGCAATAAGCAGTGGGGGGAACTTGCTGTAAAGGATGGTGGCTTTATGGAAACAAAGAAGATATCGATATCTCTTCATGAAAATGAATCGTATATCCGGAAACGGTGTGAAAACTGCGATGATATCCTGATCAGGCCCATGCGCCTTGGTGAGGGACATAAGGCGGACTGTCTGATGGTCTATATTGAGGTTGCGGTTTCAAACATGATGCTGGATGATTCTGCTATCGGAAAAATGATCAATCATTTCTGGGAGATCCCGGAGGAAAAGATCCGGGAATTTATCCGCCGAAACAGTCTTGGAATTGCAGATGTGAAGGAGCTGTCTTCCATGGAGGAGGTATTTGGTGCCATTCTTTCGGGAAATGCAGTTTTCTTTCTGGATGGATACGACAAAGCAATGAAAATTTCCAGTAAAGGATATCCGGGGCTGGCTGTATCAGAGGTGAAAACGGAAAAGGTTCTCAGAGGCTCCAAGGAGGGCTTCTGTGACAGTGTAAAAACCAATGCGGCCCTTGTGAGAAAGCGGATCCGGGATACCAGGTTGAAGGTGGAGCAGAGCAGCATCGGTGTACGCTCCAATACGGTGGTACAGCTTCTTTATGTGGAGGATCTGGTCCATGAGGAGCTTCTGACTGCTGTGAAAGAGCGCCTGGAATCTTTTGCAGTGGACGGGATCCTGGACAGCGGGATGCTGGAACAGCTGACAGAAGAAGCATGGTATTCTCCCTTTCCTCAGTTTCAGACAACGGAGCGGCCGGATCGGGCAGCCCAGGAGCTGCTGAATGGAAAAGCAGTTCTGCTCTGCGACAATTCGCCGGTGGCACTGGTGGTTCCCGGAGCATTCAACAGTTTTATGGAAAGCAGTGAAGACTGGTACAACCGTTTTGAGATGGCATCCTTCCTGCGGGTGCTCCGGTATCTGGCCATGGCTGTGGCAACGCTGCTCCCCGGACTTTATCTGGCTGTGATCCGGTTTCATACACAGATCCTTCCGGCGAATCTGATCCTTTCCTTTGCACAGGCAAGAGAGGGCGTTCCATTTTCCAGTGTAGTGGAGCTGGTGTTCCTGGAACTGTCTTTTGAGTTGATACGGGAGGCTGGTGTGCGGATCCCGGGAGCTCTTGGAAATGCCATTGGGATCGTAGGAGGACTGATCATCGGACAGGCTGCGGTGGAGGCCAATCTTGTCAGCCCGGTGGTAGTGATCATCGTGGCACTGACAGCACTGGGATCACTGGCTATACCTAATGAGGAATTTGCTTCTGCATTCCGGCTTCTGAAGTACGCTTTTCTGTTTCTGGGAGGATTTCTAGGTATATTCGGAATCGTGTTGGGACTGTATCTCACCATGGCGCATCTGGCAGGACTTTTAAGCTTCGGTGTCCCATATCTGGTACCTTTTGTAGAGAAGAACAGTGAGGCGGAAACCGGTGGAAGGATTTTGCGACAGCCCTTCCGGAAGCGGGAATTCCGGCCGCTGTATGCCAGAAATGCCCAGAAACGCAGGCTTCGGACAAGGCCATGGAGCCGGAAAGGATAAAGGTTATGAGATTTGCGGAGAATAACAGGATTTCCCACAGACAGCTTTTTCGGCAGATCATACTGGTGTTTCCGGCGCCGTTTCTGCTGTGCCTGTTTAAGAATGGAGCGATGTTGGGCATCAGTGCCATGGCAGGGACAGCTGCTGCGGCCGTAGTGCTCTCTTTTTATGTGATCTGGTTGATACGTCTGACACCTGCATATGGAGAGCTTTCCAAAAGGACAGGAAGTTTTACTGTACGATTTATTGGCCTGTTCTTTTTGGTATATGTGATCGCAAGTGCGGCATTTCTTTCGGGCCTTCTGGGGGAGGTGATCCCGGAAAGTCTGATCAGCGGGATTTCCGGAAAATGGCTGTCTCTTCTTGCAGTTGCAGCCTGTAGTCTGGGAACGCATCGCGGAATGCAGAGAAGAGGGCGGATCGCTGAGGTGTCCGGAAGGATTTTTCTGGCAGGGATCCTTCTTCTGATGCTTTTATGTGCAGGGCAGGGAAAAACAGAGTACTTTATGGAAGTGATGAAAGATCCGGAAACAGGATTTACAGGAGAGCGATGGCTCCGTGATCTGTATACACTTTTGTGTGCTTTTTCAGGAGCAGGACTTCTTCCTTTCGGGCTGGAGTATGCAAAAAAACAGGGAAGTGCCAGAAAACCTGTGATCCTGGCTTTTCTTACAGTTTGCGGGATCATTTTTGGAATGCAGCTCCTTCTTCCGTCAGTCTTTGGAGGTGCACGCCTTAAAAACGAGATCTGTCCGGTACTGCCTCTTCTGGAGGGTGCAGATCTTCCGGGAAACGTACTGGCGAGATTTGATGTGATATGGATGGGGTTTCTGGTATTCGGACTTTTGTTTTCTCTGGGAAGTTTGTTTCATTACGGAAATCAGATCGCGGAAAAAACCGGATTCGGGACCGGCCGGTACTGGATCCCGGCAGCAGGCTGGCTGCTTTCCCTGTATGAGAGAAACGGGATGGGGATCCGGGAGTATTATGGCTGGTATCTGGGGTACATCTTTGTGCCGTTTCTGCTTGTGATACAGCTTTTTCTCAGTACGGAAAACCGGGGAAGACGGAAGAAAAAAGTAACTGTGGCAGGACTTGTCCTGGTCATCACTTTGACGGGATCAGGCTGTGCGGCAGTAGAACCGGAAAAAAGAGCTTATCCGTTGGCACTGGGGGCCGGTGTTTCAGAGAATGGCTTTGTGCTGAAATATGCAATGCCGGATATGAGTACAGCTACCGGACAGGAAAAACCGGACGAAGATCCGATTTCTGTGCTGACTCTTTCCGGCCGGGACTTTCAGGAGATCGAGGCAGTCTACAACCGGTCTCAGGAAAAATTTCTGGATCTGGGTCATCTTGAAGTGCTGATCCTGGATGAACAGATCCTGGAAGAGGGATCCCGGGAAGCACTGATCGGATATCTGAAGCAGGAAGAGCATATCGGAGAGGATGTCTACGTGTTCCGGACGGATATGCTGGGAGATGTTTTTCACTGGAAAGGAGCCCGGGAAAGCTCCATAGGGGAATACCTTCAGGGAATCCAGGAGAACCGCACATCCGGGCAGCAGAAGAAGGGTGTGACTCTGCGGGAGGTATATCATCAGTTCTGTCAGGATGGAACGCTGCCCTGGCTTCCGGAGATATGGGTGGAAGGTGAGCTTCTGGAAGTGGATTACGGCAGTAATGAATAGATGGGAGTCGGACTGTTAATAATACAGATGATGATCAGTACGATAAATCGTACAGTATATCTCTGGATAAGATCATCAGAAGATTTTTGACAGGAGGGCTTGCTCATGGAGCATATAAAAATGAAGAAGCATGTATTAAAAAAAGCAGGAGGGTTCCTTTTGCTCACGGCAGTGATCCTTGCAGGGAGTACCTGGGAGAGAAGAACTGCCGGTGATCGGCAGCCACAGTTTTATGCCTGGTGGGGAACGATCTACCCGGAATTCTGCTTTGAAAAAGCAGAGGACAACGGGGAAAATAAGCCGGTGAAGATATCCTTCTGGCTTGCGCAAGCCCTGGATTGGTGATACAATATTTCAACGGACCAATCACGTTCGATTAATTATTTCAGGAGATAAGATCAATGAATATAGACAGAAACGCACCGGTGGGTGTGTTTGATTCCGGTATCGGAGGACTGACAGTAGCCCGGGAGATCATGCGCAATCTCCCATCGGAAAAAATCGTATATTTCGGAGACACAGCCAGAGTTCCCTATGGAAGCAAATCCAGAGAAACGGTGATCCGTTATTCCCGCCAGATCATTCATTTTCTGCAGGAACAGAAGGTGAAGGCCATTGTGGTGGCCTGTAATACAGCCAGTGCATTTGCTCTGGATGCGGTGAAGGATGAACTGGATATCCCGATCCTTGGAGTGATCGAGGCCGGTGCCAAAGTTGCTGCCCAGGAAACCAGAAATAAACGGGTGGGCATTATCGGAACGGTGGGCACGGTAGGAAGCGGTATCCATGCCTCTTATCTGAAGGAACTGGATCCGGAGATCACCGTGATCGGAAAAGCGTGCCCGCTGTTTGTTCCGCTGGTAGAAGAGGGCTGGTATCATGATCCGGTCACCGAGGAAGTTGCCAGAAGATATCTGAAGGAGCTGCAGGAGCAGGAGATCGATACACTGATCCTCGGATGTACGCACTATCCTCTTTTAAGATCTACCATCCGCAAGATCATGGGTGAGGAGGTCCGCCTTGTGAATCCTGCATATGAGACGGCGCTAGAGCTTAAAAAGTTACTCTCCAGACTGGATCTTGCCAGCAATGAGGTAGCACAGGAGGAATTCCCGTATCGCTTTTATGTAAGTGATCTTGCAGAGAAGTTTAAGGATTTTGCCAATTCCATCCTGCCGTATAACGTAGAAAAAACACAGAAGATCGATATCGAAAAATATTAAACAGATCTGTACATAAATGATAGGAGAAAAGAATGCAGAAAGAAGTTTTGATCCATGTAAGAGGGCTTCAGATGATGGATGCACAGGGGGATCAGGAACCTATAGAGATCATTGTTCCGGGACAGTATTATTTCCGCAATGGTTCTCATTATCTTAGATATGAGGAACTGCTGGATGAAACAGCAGAACCCACCATCAATTACATAAAAGTATCCGGAAAGGGTCTGGAGGTCAGCAAGAAGGGACTGGTCAATGTACACATGGTATTTGAACAGGGCAAAAAAAACATGACCTATTATACTACCCCTTACGGAACACTTCAGATGGGAATCTCAGCTACGAATCTGGAGCTGATGGAAAGCGAAGAGAACCTTCAGATCAAAGCAGATTATGCGCTGGATATGAATGAAGAACATGTGGCAGACTGCTATCTGGCGATCCAGGTACAGCCAAGAGACTGCAAGGATTTTGTTTTATAGATCCTGCAGAAAATAAAAGATATATAATCACACTACATAAGAATAGCCGCCATACATCAGGGGAATTCCTGAAAGCATGGCGGCTGTTTTGGATTCTGATCATTTACGGAATCTTGCGAGGAAGCCTTTTTTCTTCTTCTGTGGTGCTTCGAGAGAACCACGGATTCCTTTTACGCCAACGATGTAAAGGCCGCTGACTTCAGCTTTGATCTCTTTTTTGACCGGGATCAGATCAAAAACTTTTTCATCTGCAATAAGGATGTTGATCTTCGGACCGACTTTGGCTTTTACGATCGGAAGCTTGGACCGGCGCATAAGCTTAGGTGTCTGGTCGATGACCATCTGTGGAAGTCCGGAATCTTTCAGCGGCATCCGTTTTTTATCGATGACCAGCATGGAAACTGTCTGCTTGTTAGCCTGGATCTGAGCCTGCTGTTCGTCCTGTTTTTTCTGAGCTTTTTTTCCGAAGAAATAGAGTGCGATCACTGCTGCGATCAGAATAACGAGGATGACCAGAAGAACGATGGTAACTGTACTCATTTGAGAATCCCCCTGTATATATATTTGTTTCGCAATCGGTTACATTACGCAAACAACATTTTAGCATTGTTTCGTCAAAAAGGCAATTAAAAAAGTGAAAAAGACAGGTGGAACGGTGGAAATTTCAGCAGTTACCAGTTATAATGATTACGATGCAGTTCATCTGTGTATGCTGCAGAGAATACAGGATATAACTATCTTTGAGTTAACATATGTAATGGATAAACCAGAGATGGAGGAAATATTATATGAAAGAGAAAAAGCCCGGGGGAACCCGACCGGAAATGGGGACTCCGGAGTACGAAGAATGGCGGAAAGAGATATTGAAACGCCGCAGAAAGCGCCAGCTGAAGGAACGCAGAAAACGTCTGGCCATCATAACAGCGGCAATGATCGTCGCAGTCGGGGCATCCGTAGGGGTCGGTGCGCTGAAGGGCAGAAGTGAGAAGGCTTCAAAAGAGAAGATGGTTTCTTCTGACAAACAGAAAGAACAGACTGTTTCCGGAGAAAAAGCTTTAGAAGCAGGTACTAAAAATACAGAGACCGCTTCCAAAGATACTCTCGCAGAGGCAGAGCTTCTGGCCAGTCAGTATAACTATGACAAAGCTATCGATCTTCTGAAAAAGGCTCCGTCCTATGATTCGGATAAGAAGATGCAGGCAGCTGCAAAAAAATACGAAGACATAAAAGCAACCTGTACGGCATGGCCCCTTGAAAAGGTGACACATGTCTTTTATCATATTCTGATCAAGGATCCATCCAAAGCGTTTGACGGAGACTACAAAGAAGCAGATTATAATCAGGTCATGACAACCATTGATGAGTTTAACAAGATCACGCAGACCATGTATGACAAGGGCTATGTGATGGTAAGCATCAAGGACATGGCAAAGGCAGACGACAACGGGAATATCACAGAGGGAGAGATCCTTCTTCCGCCTGGGAAAACGCCGTTTGTCCTCTCACAGGATGATGTATGCTATTATCATTACATGGACGGTGACGGCTATGCCACGAAGCTGATCGTGGATGATAAAGGAAAGATCCGCAATGAATATGTGGAAGATGACGGAAGTGTCTCCGTGGGAGATTATGACATGGTTCCGTTGATCGACCGTTTTGTGGAAAAGCATCCGGATTTCTCATACCGCGGTGCAAAAGGAATCCTGGCACTTACCGGATACAACGGGATCCTGGGATACCGGACCGACGAAAGCTATGAGACCCGTCCGGCAGATCTGGATGAAAATAAAGTACAGTGGCTGGATGCACATCCGGATTTCAGCCTGGAAAAAGAACGGGCAGCCGCAAAAAAGGTTGCCGATGCCATGAAGGCAGAAGGCTGGGAATTTGCGAGCCATACCTGGGGACATCAGAATGTGGGACAGGTCACACTGGAGAAGCTTCAGGCAGATACCGAACGTTTCAAGAAAAATGTAGATCCGCTGATCGGGGGAACGGATGTTATCATTTTTGCTTTTGGAACCGACATTACCAATGACCAGGAGTATTCCGGGGATAAATTCGAATATCTGAAGGGGCAGGGATATAATTATTACTGCAACGTGGATTCCAGCCAGTATTATGTACAGATCCGGGATCGGTACTTCCGTCAGGGAAGACGGAATCTGGATGGATACCGTATGTATTATAACCCGGAACTGTTATCCGATCTTTTTGACGTAAAAGATGTTTTTGATCCGGCAAGACCGACACCGGTACCGCCGATGTAACGGTCATATCCGGAGATACGAGGGGACTTTTAGAAAGGGGCATATATATTATTATGAAGAAAAAAATTGCAGGTGTACTGACAACAGTGCTTGCGGCGTCACTTCTTGTGGGCGGAAACCATCCGGTCACTGTTCAGGTGGACAATATGATCTCTGGGACACAGGATGACGAGGATACACAGTCTGATGAAGCGGAAGCAGAAGCTGCAGAAGCCGAAGAAGAACAGTCCGAAGAAGCCAAAGTAGCAGCGGACCCGGAGGACCAGCCGGCAGCTACCGAGACACCGAAGGAAGAAAAAAAGGCAGAAAAAGAAACACAGAAAAGGGAAGCTGCCGAGAACAGCTCCGACAGTACTTCCTCAGACGAAAAAACACTTCTCAAAAAAGCCAAAAAACTGGCACAGCAGTATGATTACACCGGCGCGATCTCCGTGTTGAAAAACAACTGGAAATTTGCCACCAGTGACAAGATGCAGGAAGCAGCAGCAGCCTACATGAAAAAAAGAGATGCCTGTGTGGAATATCCACTTGAGAATATCACCCATGTATTTTTTCATTCCCTGATCGTGAATACTTCACTGGCCTTTGACGGAGATTCCGATGAGGCCGGATATAATCAGATGATGACCACAGTCAGCGAATTCAAAAAAATGCTCCAGATCATGTATGATAAGGGTTACGTACTGGTGAGTCCTCATGATATGGCTGTGATCAATGATGACGGAACCATGAGCAAGGGAAAGATCATGCTGCCGGAAGGCAAGATCCCTTTTGTTCTTTCAGAGGATGACGTCAGCTACTATCATTATATGGACGGAGACGGATTTGCCACAAAGCTGGTGATCGACGACAACGGAGATATCAAATGCGAGTATAAGAAGGCAGACGGTACAGTTGTGACCGGAGATTACGATGTGGTGCCGATCCTGGATTCCTTTATCAAAGAACATCCGGATTTTTCCTATCATGGAAGAAAGGGTATCCTGGCAATGACCGGTTATAATGGTGTTCTGGGCTACCGTACAGATGGGGCATATAAGACCAAGAAGAATCTTCAGGATGACCAGAAGGCTTTTCTCAAGGCCAATCCGGATTTTGACTATGATAAAGAAGTAAAAGCAGCCAAAAAAGTGGCGAAGGCCATGAAAAAGGACGGGTGGGAATTTGCAAGCCATACCTGGGGTCACAGAAACGCTACAAGCTCCACAGCAGCGGAGTTGAAGACCGATAATAAAAAATGGGAAAAATATGTGGCACCCATCCTCGGAAAAACCGATATGATCATTTTTGCCTTTGGTGCGGATATCGGCGATTGGGAAGGATACACCTCGGATAATGAGAAGTATGAGTATTACAAAAGCCGTGGCTACCGCTATTTCTGCAATGTAGATTCCAGTCAGTATTTTGTGCAGATCACAAGTGAATATTTCCGTCAGGGAAGACGGAATCTGGATGGATACAGAATGTATTACAATCCGGATATGCTCAGTGACCTGTTTGATGTATCGGAGGTGTGGGATTCTTCCAGACCGACACCGGTACCGGAAATGTAAGACAGCAAACACACTTTACAAATCTGTATAAAAAAAGATTATAATCGAACCGACAGTACTTGATGAAGGGAGTAGGTTATGAAGAAAAAAGCATATCTCATGGTTCTTGCACTGTGTGCGGCACTGGCAATCACTGCATGTGGCACATCAACAGACCAGAAAGATGACAAAAAACCTGCAGCAGAAGCGCAGGATACAACAGATAAAGAAGATTCCGGATCTGCAGATTCCAAAGAGTCAGAAGAAACGGATTCCAATAAAGACAGCGAAGAGGCAGCCTCCGGAGACACAAGGCTTGTTTCCGTGGATGATGTGAGCAAATATGTGACCATCGGAGAATATAAGGGGCTGACTCTTGATAACACAGTAGAAGCTGTAACCGATGATATGGTTGACGGAAGGATCAAGGAAGAACTTCAGAACAAGGCTGAGGAAGTAACGGAAGGCAGTGTTCAGAACGGAGATGTGGTTACCATTAATTATGTGGGAACCAAGGACGGAGTGGCTTTTGACGGCGGTACTGCAAATAATTATGAGCTGACCATAGGCTCCGGAACATTTATCGACGGATTTGAGGACGGGATCATCGGAATGAAAAAAGGTGAGACCAAGGATCTCGATCTGACTTTCCCGAAGGAATACTCTTCGGAAGAGCTGGCCGGACAGGAAGTGGTATTTAAGGTCACTCTGCAGAGCTTTAAGCGTGCACCTGAGCTTACCGATACCTGGGTAGCCAAGAATACAGACTGTAAGAGTGTGGATGATTACAAGAAGGAAATCCGTACCACGCTGGAGGATGAAGCGAAGACAAGTGCACAGAACACATTGCGTGAAACTGCATGGAACACAGTGCTTTCAGCATCTGAAGTGAAGGAATATCCACAGGAGGATCTGGATACAGCCAAGACAGAGTTTCGCAGTCTGTATGAGAATTATGCAAAACAGGGTGATATGACGCTGGAGGATTTTGTAAAAGCTCAGGGAATCTCCATGGATGATTTTGAGGAGCAGAGCGGTCAGTATGCGGAGTTTAAAGTAAAGCAGAACCTGATCGTACAGGGGATCATGGATGCGGAGAATATGACACTTGAAGACAAAAAATCTCTCAGTATCCAGGATGAACTGATCAAAGCATACAGTGTGAAGGATCTGGCTGCGCTAGTAGATAAATACGGACAGGCAGCCGTGGATGAATCCATCGGACTTCTCAGAGTGGAAGATTTTATCCTGGACAATGCAACGGTTGAGGAGAAGGTTTCTGCCGGTGATACCCAGGGAGTAAACGGAGATGATCCTTCCTCGGACGGAAGCAGTGCGGAAGGTACCGTGGATGAAGAGCTAGAAGCGGCAGAGGCTACAGATATGGTGCCGGAAGACGGCGAGGCGGATCAGGATGCAGACAGCAGCACATCGGATGCAGCGGGTCAGGAGTGATCTGACAGTATCAGCAGCTAAAAAAGTGTGGTGCCCGGAATGTGTTTCGGGTGCCATTTTTTTTACATGTGCATCGCGAAGTGTGTTACTGAGAACGGAGTGAACAGTAACAAATTAAGAGATTCTTTCGGGAATTTCCATTGTATTTAAGCGTTAAATGCGGTATGATTAAAGACAGACATTAAATATCAAAGAAAGATATGAGTATATAAACGGGGATGTAAAAAATGGACAAAAGAGTTTTGCGTGAGAGGATGCGCAGAAAACAGCAGCAGTTAAGACGGCGGCGGATGATGAAGCGGATAACCTGTGTAGTTGCGGCGATTCTTCTGCTGGTTTTTGTTGTTCGAGGGGTAATTCTTCCCATCGTCAACCATGCAGGCGGCGGAAGCAATAAGGATGCGGAGACAGTAAATGTTCAGGCAAATACCGCCGGAGCTTCCACAGACAGCAGTACGAAGGACGGTACGGCATCGACGGATACGGCTGCTTCGGATACAGACAGCGCGGATTCCGGTACGGATGCAACGGTGATGCCGGTAAAGGGCAGTGCAGCAGGCGAAAGGCTTTCTGTTATGACTCCGGGATGGCATGAGGATTCTACAGGAAAGTGGTATCAGAATCCAGATGGTACATATTATGTAAATGGTTTTGCGGATATTGACGGAACAACATACAGCTTTGATAAAAAGGGATACATGCAGACCGGATGGGTGGAGAAAGGTGTGAAGGACTATTATTTTAATGAGGATGGCTCTTATGATCCTTCCAAGAAGCGCCCGATGATCGCTCTGACTTTTGATGATGGTCCTGGAGAGTATACAGAGACACTTCTTGATACTGTTGAGAAATATAATATCCATGTTACGTTCTTTATGCTGGGACAGAATGTGGAGGGCCGTGAATCTACCATACAGCGAATGGTAAAGCTTGGCTGCGAGATCGGTAACCATACTTGGGATCATCCGGAACAGACGCTGCCGAATATGGATCTGGATTCTGTTATGCAGGAGTTCCAGAAGACGGATGATGCACTGGTAAAAGCCTGTGGGCAGGCATCAACGGTATGTCGTGCACCGTATGGCGCGATCACAGATGAGCAGATGAGTGCAGTTGGCAAGCCTTTCTTCATGTGGTCTACAGATTCTCTGGACTGGAAGCTGATGGATGCGGATGCAGATTATAATCAGATCATGAATGATTCTTCCTTGGGAGATGGTTCTATCATCCTGATGCATGATATTCATGAACCATCTGTGAAGTGTGCCACAGAGAAGCTGATCCCGGCACTGATCGACCAGGGATATAAGCTTGTAACAGTCAGCGAGCTTGCAGAAGCGAAGGATGTTACGTTACAGAGTGCTTCCTATTCTGACTTCTGGGACAGCTCTCTTCAGGCTGGTCGTGTTGCAGGATATGCAGGAAATTCCAGTGATTCAGAGGATTCCTCTGAGGATGGCTCCGATGGAAGCGATTCTTCTGACGGATCGGATGTCAGTGACGGATCTTCCGATGAAGGGGACTATTCCGATGGCTCTGACGAAAGTGATTATTCGGATGGATCTTCCGATGATGGAAGCTATGATGATGGTTCCTACGACGAATCTTATGACGATGGAAGCGAAGAATACTAAAAAATGACAGGAGAGACCTGAATGACAAAATGTGCGTCATTCAGGTCTCTTTTTTGACTTTATCTGACATTGTCGGATAATAGACACATATTAGCCGGAGAGGGTTTTTCCTTGACTGAAAATATGGGGATTGGTATAATTATAGAATAAAAAATTCCACTTAAAATTGGGGAATGGACGGTGGCAGAACTATAAAGGGAGGTACCTGAAAATGGGAAAAAAATTACAATTTACGGAGCTTGACCAGTATCTGTTTGGTCAGGGCACGAATTATGATATTTACAGGAAGCTGGGAGCACATCCAGATACGCAGAACCGGAAAAAAGGGGTTTATTTTGCAGTGTGGGCACCTAATGCACAGGCGGTTTCTGTTATAGGTGAATTCAACGAATGGGATACGGAGAAGAATCCCATGAAAAAAGTTGGACCCATTGGCGTTTATGAGACATTTGTACCGGGAGCGAAGATCGGACAGCTGTATAAATTTTACATTACAGGTGCACATGGTGAGGAGCTTTACAAGGCAGATCCATATGCCAATGCCGCTGAAATGCGTCCCGGAACAGCCTCTCGTATTACAGATATCACCAACTATAAATGGAAAGATGATACCTGGATGAAAAATCGCGAGAACTTTGATCCGGACACAGGTGCCATGTCTATCTATGAGGTGCATCCGGGTTCCTGGATGAAGCATCCGCAGACAGCAGAGGATGAGGATGGTTTCTATTCCTACAGAGAACTGGCGCCGAAGCTTGCACAGTATGTCAAAAAAATGGGATACACCCATGTGGAGCTTATGGGTATCGCAGAGCATCCTTTTGACGGTTCCTGGGGCTATCAGGTAACCGGCTATTACGCACCGACTTCCCGCTACGGAACACCGCAGGATTTCAAATATCTGGTGGATTATCTTCACCGTCAGAAAATCGGTATCATTCTTGACTGGGTACCGGCACATTTTCCGAAGGATGCACACGGACTGGTTAACTTTGACGGAACTGCTGTATATGAGCATGCAGATCCGAGACAGGGTGAGCATCCGGATTGGGGAACCAAGATCTACAATTACGGACGTCCGGAGGTGAAGAATTTCCTGATCGCAAACGCTCTTTACTGGGTAGAGGAATGCCACGTTGATGGTCTTCGTGTAGATGCGGTTGCATCCATGCTCTACCTGGATTACGGTAAGAAAGACGGTGAGTGGATCGCCAATAAATACGGCGGAAACAAGAATCTGGAGGCTATTGAATTTTTTAAGCATCTGAATACCGTTGTTCTCGGAAGAAATCATGGAACTGTCATGATCGCAGAGGAATCTACCGCATGGCCGATGGTAACAGGTAAGGCAGAAGACGACGGGCTTGGATTCTCTCTGAAGTGGAATATGGGCTGGATGAACGACTTCCTGGAATACATGAAGCTAGATCCATATTTCCGTAAATTTAATCATAATAAGATGACATTTTCTATGACTTATGCATACAGTGAGAAATATGTTCTGGTTCTGTCTCATGATGAGGTAGTACATCTGAAGTGTTCTATGCTGGAGAAGATGCCAGGAGAGCTGGATGATAAATTCAAGAACCTGAAGGCCGGATATACTTTTATGTTCGGTCATCCAGGTAAGAAGCTTCTGTTTATGGGACAGGATTTCGGACAGCTGCGTGAGTGGAGTGAGGCCAGAGAGCTTGACTGGTATCTTCTTGGCGAGGAAAATCATCAGAAGTTGCAGCAGTATGTCAGTGATCTTCTGCATATCTACCGCAAATATCCGGCACTTTACGGTGCAGATAATGATCCATCTGCATTTGAGTGGATCAATGCCAACGATGGCGACAGAAGTATCTTCAGCTTTGTGAGAAAATCTCCTACAAGACGTAATAATATCCTGATAGTATGCAACTTTACACCGGTAGCACGTCCGGATTACCGTGTAGGCGTTCCGAAGAAAAAACAGTACAAGCTGATCATGGATGAGCAGGGGCTTCTTCCGAAGGGCAAGGTATTTAAAGCCGAAAAGAAAAATTGTGACAACCGGGAGTTTTCTTTTGCATATCCGTTGGAAGCTTATGGAGTTGGTATATTTACATACTGATATTCTGTATAGCGAAATCTTTGAAAGAAAATATAAGAGATAAAATAAAAATACCGGAGATCTGTGTGCCTTTGAAGTGTTGGCTTCAGAGGTGCCGGATCTCCGGTATTTTATGGATCTGGGTATAAACTGGTTACGAAAAGTTATCACTATTCTTCGCTATCATCGTAGGAACCATCATCGTAGGAACCGTCGTCGTAGGAACCATCATCGTAGGAACCGTCATCGTAGGAACCGTCGTCAGAGTAACTGTCGTCGTAGGAACCGTCATCCGAGGAGTCGTCTGTGCTGCCTGAGTTATTATCAGCAGAGTTAAAGTCTTCGGAAGTGATGTCAATGCCTTTATCTGCGTAATATTTTTCTGCTGTGATGGAGTCGGTATCTTCTACGACATTTCCGGATGCATCGATCATGTTCAGGTCTGTGTCAATAGTCACATCCAGGAGGTTGGTCCCTGTGGATGGAGTGACATTCATGGACATGATCTCGTTGAACTTTTTTTTCAGGTTGTCAAGAGTGAATACACCGGAACCAATGTATGACTGTACACCGTTCTGAGATGCAAGTTCTTCTGTGTAATCGGAAAGCATATATGGTCCGAATTCACCGGCATCGCTGTTGTAATGCATGACCAGAGGTTCCACTGTAGGGGTCAGGATCTCAATTGAGGTTTTGCCGTCCTGTACGGTTTTCTGAATGGTGAATTTTGCCATTCCGCCGAGAAGTTCTTCCAGCTTCTGCTGGGTGGATACGAAATTTCCCAGAGAGTAGAAGACTACAGTTTCATTGCCTTTGTCATCAGTAAGGCGGCCATATGGCTGGAGTACATGTGGATGTCCGCCGATGATGACATTTACGCCCTGCTCCATAAGGTAGGCTGCCCACTGTTTTTCGTATTCGTTTGGCATGGTTTCGTCTTCGGTACCCCAGTGTGCTACAAAGATGATGCAGTCGGCCTGCTGTTTTGCTTTCTGGATCATGGCTGTGATCTTGTCTTTGCGGATCATGTCGATCATGTAGTCTTTTCCTTCAATGCCGCCTACGTTTGTGCCGTAGGTGTAATCCAGAAATGCGATCTTGATACCGTTTACTTCACGGATCTTGACGGTGTCGGCATCTTCCTGGGAGTCATGGATCCCCAGAAGTGTGACATCCGGATATTTGGTTTTCCAGAAGTTCAGTGTGTCTGTGAGGAAGCCTTCTCCGAAGTCATCGATGTGGTTGTTGGCGGATTCTACTACATTGAATCCTGCTTTTATAATGGCGTCTCCTACTTCTGTGGGTGTTGCAAAGGATGGGTAGGAGCTTACGCTGTCATGGTCGGTTGTGAAGACGGTTTCCTGATCAATCATTTTGATGTCTGCGTCCTTGATGGCGTCCTGGATGTGGGTGTAGATCTTGTCGTAGTTCCAGTTGCCGTCAGAGGATGCGCCTGCGTCGATGAGACTCTGGTGATAGAGGTTGTCGCCTACTGCGATGACGGAGGCAGTGGTAGTTTCGGCAGTGGTGTCGGCTGCTTCCTGATCGGCCTTGGCTTTGACTGCCGCGGCTTTTTTCTGGGCGTCTATAGCTGGTTTGCGGATGAGGCGGTAGTCCAGCTGATTGAAGAAGAGGACCAGGATCGCAAGGACGATGACGGATGCCATAAGACTTACGCGGGCATTGCTGCGTTCGCGGAAGTTCAGGGGGATGTTGTCCTTGGGGTTGCGCCGGGGTTCTCTGAGGGGATCCGGGGTGGAGCTTTTTTTGAAGACTCCTTTGAGGGAGTCGGGGATTTTGATGTTGGGTGGAAATTTCATTTATGTTTTACCTTGTCTTTCTTTGGATTTTGAATGCGATTGATTGGTGATTGTTCGCTTTGTTATTTTTGATTTTTGTTGTGTGGTTGTATTATAGCAGATTTTTATTTTGGTGGGAAGAGGGTGGTGGGGGTGAACGTACGCCCGAGCCGGGGATGCTGTCTGGTCTGCGGCTTCGTCGGGGGCTGGCTTCTAGGCTGCCGGGAATCTGCTAAAAGCGTTTTCCAAAAGTCCGAACTCGCGTCTTGCAGCCGCTCAGACAGCGGACTTTTGAAAAACAACGCAGATTTCCGCCAGCCAAGAATCAGCTCCCCTCCTGCAGAGGCAGACCAGACAGCATCCCCGGCTCGGGCTGTGAGGTTCAAGGCGGTAGGGTTAGGGTGGTTGGGCGGGAGTTGGATGAGCCGTCAGCGCTGCGCTGGACGGCGTGGAGGAAAGGCTGAGTTTCCTTGTGGTTTGATGGGAAGGGGGTGGGCCGAGGTGCTTCGCTGTCGGCTGGGAGTGTGTCGAGGTGCTTCGTTGTCGGCTGGGAGTGTGTCGAATTGTGGTGGAATTTTTGGATGGGTTTTGCGTGATTTTTTTTCTGGTGTATGGTATGGTTGGTATATCTTATAAGATCTTTTGTCTGTATGGACATTCTTGGAGCTTCGGGTTCTGAAGCGTTTTCCATTTTTTGTTACTGTGAAGGTTCTGAAAATCCGTTTTATGGGGTTTTTATCCAATGCGTCGTAAAACCCCTTGCGTCAGCTATGGGGATATAAGACGCGTCCATCGAATTTATGCAAGTAATTGAAGATGGACAAAATAGTAATTGTATTAACTAATGAGCCATAGTATAATATAAATATAAACATAACATATGAATCAAACAACAATGTCGTCTATTCCTGTAAATACCATGTAGTATGGTGTCCAAAGTATAGACGAAAAGTATTAATT